>NZ_JARWGH010000027.1:0-64514 GCF_036528765.1 Rhizobium sp. BR 362
ATCAAGGACGATCCGCTGCTCGACATCGCGATCGAACTCGAGCGTATCGCCCTGACCGATGACTATTTCATCGAGAAGAAGCTTTACCCGAATGTCGATTTCTATTCGGGCATCACCCTGAAGGCGCTCGGCTTCCCCACCACCATGTTCACGGTGCTGTTCGCGCTTGCCCGGACCGTCGGCTGGATTGCCCAGTGGAACGAGATGATCGAAGATCCGGATCAGCGCATCGGCCGGCCGCGCCAGCTCTATACCGGCGCACCGCTGCGCGAATACGTTCCGGTTTCCAAGCGTTAAGCCGAAAGGCCAGACAACAAAAAACCCGGTCAGAGATGGCCGGGTTTTTTCTTGGACAAGACATCGAGAACGATCGCCGCCGCCTTTTCGCCAGGCGGCTCTTCAGTCTGCATTCGCTGCCAAACCAGATCGTAGCCCTGAAGCATAGCGGCAAGCTCCGGCGTGTCATTCGACAAGCGCTCCATATAGCGCGCCAGAAGACCGGGACGCAGCACGTCGTTGATCAACTCGGGCACGACGGCATAATCCGCAATCAAATTCGGCAGAGCCGCCGTCCAGGTCTTGATGCGGGAAAGGACAAAACGGGCAAGCCACTCGGTCTTGTAGGTCGAGACGACGGGAACGCCCGCAAGCCCCAATTCCAGAACTACGGTCCCCGAAGCCGCCATCGCCGCATCCGCTTGCGCAAAAGCATTCCACTTGGCATCCTGGCCAACGAAGACATCCGGTTTGACGCTCCAGTTTTCAAGGAGCGAGCGCACCAAAGCCTCCTGTCGTGGAACGGTCGGCAGCACAAAACGAACGCGATCGTTTCGCCGGCTAAGCTCCAGCACCGCCTGCTCAAAAACCGGCAGAAGCTGGCGGATTTCCGAGGAGCGTGAACCGGGAAGCAACAGGATCGTCTTCTCTCCATCTGGCCTGCTGAGCGTGCGAAGCGCACGCCGGCGACGGGTCTCCAGCAGGTTCGGATCCACCGTCAGGCGATGGCCGACATAGGTGGTAGCCGGCCCTTCCAGCCGCTGCATTGCCGCCGGCTCGAACGGCAGAATGGCGAGGACATGATCGACATAGGCGAGCATTTTCTGTGCGCGATATTCTTTCCATGCCCATACGCTCGGGCAGACATAGTCGATGACCGGCAGATTAGGCAGGGCAGCGCGTACCTTCTTGGCGACGCGATGGGTGAAATCCGGGCTGTCTATGATGAGAAGCACGTCGGGCTTGGCCGCGATGATGGCGTCCGCCGTCTGGCGGATGCGCGCAAGCAGCTTGGGCAAGCGCTTGATGACCTGCGCAAAACCCATGATCGACAGTTCGGAATAATCGAAAAGCGAACGCAAGCCCTGCGCTTCCAGTGCATCGCCGCCGACGCCAATCAATTCGACAGGCCCCTCGTAACGGTGCTTCAATGCCGCAACGAGATCGCCGCCGAGCAGATCGCCGGAGACCTCGCCGGCGACGACAGCGAGTTTCAACGGCGCGCCGCTCACATGAAGCCCTCCGCACTGAGGCCGCGGTCAATACCGCAGACGAAAAGCCCCGCTTCATCGGCGGCCGCAATGACCGCTTCGCGCTCGAGGACCAGCGCCCTGCCCGCCTCTACGGCAACGCCGGCAAGGCCGGCCTTCTTGGCGTTGAGCACGGTCGAAACCCCGATCGACGGCAGGTCGGCGCGCACATCCTGCTGCGGCTTGCAGAGCTTTACCAGCACGCCGCGGCGACGTTGCGATATACGTCCCTCGGCCCGCAAGCCTGCGACACGCTCGATCATCTTGTCCGTACCTTCGGCGCCTTCCAGCGCCACGACACGGCCGCCGACGCTGACGGCACCCTGCCCGACATCCAGCAGTCCCAGGGCGTCGGCCGCTTTCGCACCTTGGGCGATATCGCGCAAATCCTCTTCCGAAGGCGAGAAACGGCCAAGTGGCCCGGTGGTCGCCAGCAGATCCGGTGCGATCTCCTGCGCGCCGACGACGCGAACGCCGCCAGCCTCGATCAATCGGATCACCATCTGCAGCACGGCATTGTCACCGCCGGAAAGAAGGGTGCGGATGGTCGACGGCAATTCCTTGATCACCCGCCAAGTCGGGCGCACATCGCGCCAAGGCGGACGACGCGCAACGCCGCCGGACATCACGACGCGGTCGACGCCATAGCGGCGGAACAAGGCCTCGAGCCCGGCAAAATTTCCGACGCCGAGATTCGCGTGATCAAAAGCCGACCAGTCGCGATCCGCCTCATTCGTCAGCGCTATGATAACGGGATCTTCGCCTGCCTGTCGGGCGGCATCGGCGACATAGGCCGGCAAAAAGCCGCTGCCTGCGATGATCGCCAGCCTGCCCGTATGGTTTTGACCGCTCGCGGCCACCTCAGCCCTTACCGCGATTGGGCGACGACAATGCGCGATCGCTGTCGGCAGCGATGAAATCGAGGATCTCGATTACTTCCTTGCAATCGGCATATTCATCGCGGATCGCCGCAGCATTGTCGCGGATCGAGCCTTCGCCTTCGAAAATACTCTTATAGGCGCGGCGAACCGTATGGATGACCGAGCGCTCTATGCCCGCGCGGGTCATGCCGACAACATTAAGGCCCGAGAGCACGCCCGGATTTCCATTCAGCATGCCATAGGGAATGACGTCGTAGCTTGCGGCCGAAAGACCGCCGACGAAGGCTTGACGACCGATACGGGTAAACTGATGCACCGCGCAGCCGCCGCCGAGAATGGCGCGGTCTTCGACGGTAACATGCCCGGCAAGCATGACGTTGTTCGACATGATGACATTGTTGCCGACGCGGCAATCATGGGCGACATGCGAATTGGCAAGGAACAGATTGTTATTGCCGACGATGGTCTTGCCGCCGTAGTCGGCCGTGCCGGTATTGATCGTCACGCCTTCGCGGATCGTGCAGTTCTCGCCGACATCAAGCGTCGTCTCTTCGCCGCCGTGATGCACGCTTTGCGGATCGCCACCCACCACCGCCATTGGGAATATCTTCGTGCCCTTGCCGATCGTCGTCCGGCCGATCACGACAGCGTGCGTCAAGAGCCGGACAGCATCATGCAGCACGACCTTGGGGCCGACATGACAGAATGGACCAACGACGACATTCTCGCCGATGACCGCTCCGTCCTCGACGACCGCGAGCTTATGAATGCGCGCGCTTTTTGCAATGCTGCTCATGCCTGCTCTTGGTCCTTCCGTACGATCATCGCACCGATATCGGCCTCGGCAACCAGCGAACCATCGACCTTGGCGTCGCAATGGAACTTCCAGATCGTACCGCGCTGCTTCAGCTTGACAACGTGGAATTCAACGCGGTCGCCAGGCACGACCGGCTTGCGAAAACGGGCATTGTCGATCGTCATGAAGTAGACGAGATTGCCGCCGATTCCATCCTTGCGAGCGCAGATCGCGCCGGCCGTCTGCGCCATCCCTTCGATCAGCAGCACGCCCGGCATGATCGGAGATTCCGGGAAGTGGCCGGTGAATTGCGGCTCGTTGGCCGTGACATTCTTGATACCGATTGCGGAATTATCGCTATCGATCTCAATGATCCTGTCGACCATCAGGAAGGGATAGCGATGCGGCAAAAGCTTCATAATTTCAATGATATCAGCCGACGACAGCGACGTCTTGGCGTCTTCAGTCATGCTCCGCACTCCCGTCCTTCTTTTCTCTAGCTCCGGACCGCTTCGCGATCTCTGCCGACTCTCTTAGAAAATCCCACAATGGCCGCGCCGGAAGGCCCGCATAGCGCTCGCCTGCCGGAATGCTGTTCATCACGCCACTCTTGGCGCCGATCTGAACACCGTCGCCGATATGAATATGGCCGTTCAAGCCTGCCTGACCACCGATCTGTACACCGTCGCCGATGACCGTGCTGCCGGCGATGCCGACCTGGCTGACGATGGCGCAGTGGCGGCCGATGCGCACGTTATGTCCGATCTGCACCTGATTGTCGATCTTCGTGCCTTCACCGATGACCGTATCATCCATGGTGCCGCGATCGATGGTAGTGTTGGCGCCGATCTCGACATTGTCCTGAATGATGACGCGGCCGATCTGCACGATCTTCACCATGCCGCGCGGCCCCGGCGCATAGCCGAATCCATCCTGGCCGACGCGCGCGCCATTATGGATGATGACGCCATTACCGAGATAGGAGCAAAGCACACTCGCGCCGCCACTGATCGTGCAATTGCGTCCGATCTTGACGCCCGGCCCTATCATAGCGCCGGCTCCGATACGCGTGCCCTCGCCGATCTCGGCGCCGGGCCCGATAACTGCGCACGGCTCAACGCCGACATTTGCCTCAAGCTTGGCGGTCGGGTCGACGAAAGCCGCCGGCGAAATCTGCGCCGGCTCCGATGTCAGCGCTACCGGACGCATGGCTTGCGGATGCAGCAAAGCACCCGCAAGCGCGAAATCCGTATGCGGCTTTCTGGATAGGAGAACCGGAATATGCGCGGGAACGAAAGACTTCAGCGCCGGCAAACAAATGATCGCCGAAGCCCGACAGGTCTCCAGTTCCGCACGATTCTTCCGCGAGAGAATATAGCAAACGTCGCCTTCGCCGGCCCGATAGACCGGAGCGATGGACTTGATGACGACATCGGCGAAGGCCTCGTCAACAAGCTCCGCCCCAAGATGCTCGGCCAGCGCACGGAGGCTGACGCCATCATGGGGCGGGAAAAAACCGATATGTTCCATAAGCACCAGCTCCAGAACGGTGTTAAGCCCGCAGTTCTGGGCTGCCGATATCAGAACTGGTTGGCGATGCCAAACCGGAAATTCTCGGTCTTGTCGTAGTCTTCCTTGAGAACCGGCACAGCATAGTCAACACGGATGACACCGAAGGGCGACGACCAGATCAGGCCCGCACCCAACGAAGCACGGATCGAGCTGTCGTTGTGCAGGACATCACCGAAGAGATCGGCCTTGTTGCCATAGAGCGTACCCGCATCGGCAAAGGCTGCGACGCGCAGACCGATATCCTGCGGAACGCCTGGCATCGGCATGCTTGCTTCAGCAGAAGCCGTGAAGTAGGTCGTGCCGCCAAGCGCATCGCCATGCGACGAACGCGGACCAATACCAGCATTTTCGAAGCCGCGGATTTCACGACCACCAAGCGTGAACTGATCGAAGACGTTCAGGTGGTCGCCCGTCGGCATGACATAACCGGCGCCGACCGTCAGCGAGCCGATGATATCGGCTTCGTCACTGATCATCTTGTAGTAACGCGCCTTGCCGCTCAGCTTATAGAAGTCGGAGTCGCCACCCAGACCCGCATATTCATGCGTGAACTTGGCGATGATACCTTCGCGCGGCAGGTTCTGGTCGTCCAGCGTGTTGTAGGTGAAGGTCTGCGAGACCGTCGACTGAACCCACGGGCTGTTGTTCACGAGGTTCAGGTACGGAGCAGACAGGTTGTCCTGCCAGTCATCGGTACCGTCGTACTGAAGACGCTTATAGTTGTAACGCAGCGTCGTCGCGAAGTTCTCCGTGATCGGCGCAGTGACGCGCAGCGAGAAGCCTTCTTCCGAATAATCGTAGAAATCGTCGCTCGACGTCTGGTTCCGGAAGATGTCAAAGCCGGCAGCCAGGCGATAGCCGAGGAAATAAGGCTCGGTGAACGAGATGTTGTAGGTACGATTGCCTTCCGTGCCGGCACCCGCAGCGATACGGATGTACTGACCGCGACCGAGGAAGTTCTTTTCTTCGACCGAAGCTTCCAGCAGAAGGCCGCCATTGTTGCCGACAGCGTAACCAGCGCCGATACCAAACGAGCCGGTCGGCTGGTCTTCGACGTTGACGATCACGACGACGCGGTCGGGGGCGCTGCCCTGAGCGGTGCTGATGTCAACCTTGGTGAAGTAGCCGAGCGCATCGAGACGACGCTTTGCGCGGGTGATCATTTCCTGGTTGAAGGCATCGCCTTCATTGATGTCGAACTCGCGGCGAATGACGTAATCGCGCGTGCGGGTGTTGCCGCGGATTTCGATCCGTTCGACATAGGCGCGCTCGCCCTGGTCGACCAGATATTCGATACCGATCGTGTGGCCGGTCAGGTCACGATTGCCGCGCGGCGTGATGCGGGCGAAGGGATAGCCGGCCGAAGCGACACGCTTGGAAATGTTTTCGATCGAGGTCTGGATGTCCTTGGCGCTGTAGACATCGCCCTTGTGCGTGATGACCAAGCTCTTCAGGTCATCCGCATTGACGCCCTCGACCGTCGAAACGACATTGATGTCGCCATAGGTGTAGCGCGGACCTTCATCGACGTTGAAGTTCAGCGTGTATTCATTGGACTGCTCGTTCAGCGTCGCGTCGGCACTGACGATGCGGAAGTCGGCATAACCGTGATTGTAGTAGAACTGACGCAGCGCGTCCTGGTCCGCCTGCTGGCGTTCGGCGCTGTAGACGTCCTTGCGGGTCAGGAACGACAGGAAGTTGCTCTTCTTGGTGCTGATCACCGAAGCGAGACGGCCGCTGCTATAAGCCTGGTTGCCCGAGAAATTGATTTTGTCGATCTTGGTGCGGTCACCTTCGTTGATGACGAAGGCCACATTGATGCGGCCCTCCGCGACCGGCACGGTCTGCGTCGTCACCTGGACTTCATTACGGCCGATTGCCGCGTAAGCGTCCTTGATGGTCTTGATGTCGGCCTGAACCTGGGTCTCGCTATACGGACCGGCCGCATGGGTCTGAACGATGCCCTGAAGCTTGTCGTCCTTGATCTTGCGGTTGCCGTTGAAGACCACGGCGTTGATAAGCTGGTTTTCCTTGACGGAAATGACCAGCGTGCTGCCGGATACATTCACATGCACATCGGAGAAGAATCCGGTGGCATAAAGCTGCTTTACCGAATTATCGATGTCGGCTGGCGAGAAGCTCTTGCCGGGCTTGATCGTGATATTGTCGCGGACGGCCTCTGCACCAACGCGTTCAGCTCCCCTGACGTCAACCCGCTGAATGACAGCGGCTTCTGCGACTGAGGCAGAAGCAAGGGTGATAACACCAGCGCCCGACGCAACAACACCAGCAGACAGCGCTACCGCCGACACTGCGTTCAAAAATCTTGAACCAGCCTTCATTTTCACTTCTTACCTTTTTATCAGTCGTCCCCAGCCCCGAGCGAACCCGATTCTGGCCACGTGTGTCGTTTTACCCGCTTTTGACATACAAGCAAGGGAGCAAGTTAATTTCTGTTTACTTCATTTCAAAGCGTGGCTCATTCGCCACTACAGCTTTGAAACATCGTAAATAAATCGTAATTTCCTCTTACTGACTTATCAGCCTATCCTGGAGCTGATGTCGTTCCAGGTCGCAAACACCATGAGTGACAGCACCATCGCAAAACCAATTCGGAAAGCGATGTCTTGTGCCCGAGCACCCAGCGGTTTTCCCCTCACGGCTTCAATCGCATAGAACATCAAGTGCCCGCCATCAAGTACCGGCACCGGCATCAAATTTAATAACCCAATAGAAACAGAAAGTATGGCGGCGAATTGGAGCACCGCCGAAAAGCCCAGCGTTGCCATCTGTCCGGAAAGCTGTGCCACCCGAATGGGGCCGCCAAGCTGATCCGCCTTCATGTAACCGCCGATGACATTGCCCAGATATTCGAAGGTGCCGGACACAATGCTGCCGGTTTGCCTCACGCCTTCGCCGAGCGCCTGGAACGGACCATATGCCTCATAACGGAGCTTGATAGGCTTCTGGCCGTCGCTAATCCCAATGCTGCTGATCTCCGTCTCGTTGCCGAAGGCATCGGGTTCTTCGGTCTTCTTGGGCGTCACCTGGACGTCCCGCGTCACGCCGTTGCGCTCGATGTGCAACATTACCGGTTTGTCCGGACGCGATGACACAAAACGCTGCACGTCGCCGATCGAATCGACCAAATGCCCATCCACGGAGAGAATGCGGTCACCGAGCGCGATACCAGCGTCTTGCGCCGGGCTGTCCGGTGCGATCGAAGCGACGAGCGGGTCAATCGGCGAAATGCCGATGCTGCCGACATCCTTCTTCCTTCCGGAAGCGTCGGTCGCGGCCAAAGTTTCGGGTACCATCGGAAAATCGCGCGTCTGGCCCTTGCGTTCGACCGTCAAGACGAGGCTCTTGCCGGCATGATCGGTCACATAGCGCGCGATATCATAGTAGGTCGCGACATTGTTGCCGTCGACGGCGATCAGGCGGTCACCCGCTTGCACGCCCGCCTGGGCAGCCGGTCCGCCCGGTTCCACCGCGGTCACCAGGGGATCGACGAGTGCGATGCCGATGCGGCCCATCTCCATCTTGTTGCCGAACTGATCGGTGTCTTCAACCAGTTTCGGAACGATGCCGAAGTCGCGCTTCTGGCCGTCGCGTTCGACGGTCAGCACGATGTTGCGACCGGGCCGCAGGCCGACATAACGCTGCACCTCATCGAACGTCGTCACCTTGGTGCCGTCGATGGCAACCAGGCGGTCGCCGGGCTCGATTCCTGCTTCAGCCGCGGCGCCGCCGCGCATGACCACGGCGACGACCGGATCGGCGACGGTACGACCATAGACGCCGAAGAGAACGGCGAAGATTGCGATGGCGAGAATGAAGTTGGCGATCGGACCGGCCGCCACGGTCGCGGCTCGCTTCCAGAGCTTTGCGCCAGCGAAGGATCGGGCGCGCTCCTCTTCGGTCATGGCCGAGAGCTGATCGACATCGGTCTTGCTCGAAGCATCCTCATCACCGAAGAAGCGAACATAGCCGCCGAGCGGAATGATCGACAGCTTCCAGCGCGTACCGTGGCGGTCGGTGAAGCCGGCGATTTCCGGACCGAAGCCGATCGAAAAGGCCATGATGCGGATGCCGGACCAGCGCCCAACCAGATAATGACCCATTTCGTGCACGAAAACGAGCAGTGACAGTACGAAAACGAACGTAATCACGTTGTTCGTCAAGAAGCCGATGATGCCTGCCACGCTACCCATGCAACGATCCTGTTCGCGTTGATTTCAGACACCGAGCAGAACGCCGCCCAATGACATAGTCTCGCCGCTTATTGTCAGCGATATTACGATAGCCAGCAAAAACGCTGCAAAACAAGCAAAAATTAGTCCGTCGACCCGGTCCATAACGCCGCCATGACCGGGAATCAGGTGGCTGGAATCTTTGACTCCGAAGCGACGCTTGATGAAAGACTCGAAAAGATCGCCAATCTGGCTGCAGATTGACAGCACCAGCGTGAGTGCAGGAATCCATAAACTATCTGCCGAGAAAAAGCTCCAGACGACCGCTGTTCCGGCAATCACCGCGGCGATGGCGCCGCCGATGGCGCCCGACCAAGTCTTGCCTGGCGATATGCGCGGAGCGAGCTTCGCTCCGCCGATGGCGCGGCCGACAAAATAGGCAAAAATATCCGTCGCCCACACGGTGGCGAAAATGAACAGCATCAGCACGAAGCCGCGCAGATCGTCATCCCGGATCTCGGCAAGGGCGATAGCCGTCAATCCCGCATAAAATATACCGCCGGGCAACCACCAGCTCTTGCGGCGCGCGGCGACCATGACCGCCGTCACCGCAACAAAGATGACCAACATTTCCAAAGAATAGACGGATTCTGCCATCAGCGTCGCGCCGGCTATCAGCACGAGGCCGAGCCAGCCGAGCGCATTGCCCTGCGGATCGCGGCCATGCAGGTCCGTTATCGTCGACCATTCATAATAGACGAGAAGGCCGATCGCCGCCGCCAGGATACGAAAGCTCAGGCCGCCATACCAGGTCGCAACCAGAACGACCGCGGCAAGAACGATGCCGGACATGATGCGCAGCCTGAGTTCGCGGCTCATCAGGACCCCACGGCCGCCTGTTTGGCGGAAAGCCCGCCAAAGCGCCGATCGCGCGCGGCGTATTTTTCCAGCGCGGAGAAGAAAAGATCGCGGCTGAAGTCCGGCCAGTACTCCGGCATGAACATGAATTCCGAATAGGCCGCCTGCCAGAGGAGGAAATTCGACAGCCGCTCTTCGCCGCTGGTGCGGATGATGAGATCGGGGTCTGGAATTCCTGCGGTATCGAGCCGTGCATCGATCAATTCAGGACGAATATCCTGCGGGCGCAGTCTCCCGGCTTCCACATCCTTGGCCAGGCTGACGAATGCCCGGGTGATTTCGTCACGCGAGCCATAATTGAAGGCAATAACCAGCGTCAGCGCGGTGTTGTCCCTGGTGGTCTCTTCCGCTTCGATCAACAGCGGCAGGATATCGCTGCGCAGATTGTAACGGTCGCCGATCACGCGGATGCGGACATTCTGGCGATGCAGCTCGGCAAGATCCCGCCGGATGAACGCCTTGAGCAGGCCGAGAAGATCGCTCACCTCGGTCTCCGGGCGGCGCCAATTCTCCGAGGAAAAGGCAAAGAGCGTCAGATATTTTATCCCGACATCGCCCGCCGCCCGCACCGTTTCGCGCACCGCCTCCACGCCCTTGCGGTGGCCCATGGTGCGTGGCAGGCCGCGCGAATTGGCCCAGCGCCCGTTGCCATCCATGATAATGGCCACGTGATCGGGTATGGCAGAGAACGTGGGAACTGACATATGGATCCGGTTTCGTTCGGCAGGAAAATGCTCTAGGACTTCAGATCTAGCGCAGCCTCGCCGCTTTCAATATTTCAATTGAAAGCGGGACGGCTCTAGCGCTCAATCAGACCTGCATGATTTCCTTTTCTTTGTCGGCTAGCAAGCGGTCGATGTCCGAAATCGTATCGTCCGTCATCTTCTGTACACGCTCGGACTGAGCACGGCTTTCGTCCTGACCGATTACACCATCTTTTTCGGCCTTTTTGAGACCGTCCATGCCATCACGGCGGACATGGCGAATAGCCACCTTCGCCTTCTCGGCATATTCATGGGCAACCTTGACCAGCGAGCGGCGGCGCTCCTCGTTGAGTTCCGGCAGCGGAATACGCAGATTTTGCCCATCGACGATCGGGTTGAGGCCGAGATTGGATTCGCGAATCGACCGCTCGACAGCGCCGACCATCGACTTGTCCCAAACGGAAACGGTGAGCATACGCGGCTCGGGGACGGTGATGTTCGCGACTTGGTTCAGCGGCATGCGCGAACCATAGGCTTCAACCGTGACCGGATCGAGAATGTTGGCGGACGCACGCCCGGTGCGCAGCGAGGCGATATCGCTTTTGAATGCAGCGATAGCGCCATCCATGCGGCGCTTCAGTTCCTTAAGGTCGGTGCCTTCACTCATGTTTTTGTACTCCCGTCTGATAGGCGGCGCCGGGAAGGCCCGGTGCCACAGGAACGTCAATTGTCTGATACGATGGTCTTACGGCCGCCGCCGGTCAAGATTTCTGCAAAACCACCCTTTTCATGAATAGAAAAGACGATGATCGGAATTGAATTTTCACGCGCAAGCGCCACGGCGGCCACATCCATAACGGCGAGCCCCTTTTCCAGCACCTGGCTGTGGGTCAGATGTTCGAAACGCTCGGCGTTCGGGAACTTCTTCGGATCGGCGGAATAGATACCATCGACCTGTGTTCCCTTGAAGATTGCTTCGGCGCCCATTTCGGCGGCGCGCAGCGCTGCGGCGGAATCGGTGGTGAAAAAGGGATTGCCGGTGCCGCCGGCAAAGATCACCACGCGGCCCAGCGAGAGATGATAGAGCGTGGCGCGCTGCGAAAAGCTTTCGCAGATCTCCGGCATGGAAATGGCTGACAGCACCACCGTATCGATATCCAGCTTGCGCAGTGAGGTAGCCAAGGCCAACGCGTTGATGACGGTGCCGAGCATGCCCATGTGGTCGCCGGTGACGCGGTCTCCACCCTTGGAGGCCACGGCGACGCCGCGGAAAATATTGCCGCCGCCGACGACGACGCCGACTTCCACACCCATTTCGCGCGCTTCAGCAATATCGGATGCGATGCGGTCGGCGACAGTCACGTCGATACCGAACCCCTGGCTGCCCATCAGAGCTTCGCCGGAGGCCTTGAGCAATACGCGCTTGTAGATCGGCTGGGACATTGTCGCTCCTTGAAGTGATCGCGGGGTAATAGTGAAAGCCGGATACACGAAGGGCACCGCGTTGTCACGCGATGCCCACGGGTTTCCCCTGATATGGTTTCACCTATCTGGGATAGGGTTTCGTTTCGTCAACAGACGAAATGAAATCGTCGATCAGCCCTTGGCGGCAGCGGCGACTTCAGCGGCGAAGTCGGTCTCTTCCTTCTCGATGCCTTCGCCGAGAAGCAGACGGGCCATGCCGGTGATTTCGATCGGCGCGCCGACGGTCTTTTCAGCTTCCTTGAGGGCAGCGGCGACGGTCAGGTCCGGGTTGATGACGAAAGCCTGCGACAGAAGGGCGACTTCTTCGAAGAACTTGCGCATGCGGCCTTCGACCATCTTTTCGATGATGTTGTCCGGCTTGCCGGAGGCGCGCGACTGCTCGATGAAGACGTTGCGTTCGCGCTCGGCGACGGCAGCGTCGACTTCTTCCGGACGGATGGCGAGCGGCGCGGTCGCAGCGATGTGCATGGCGACCTGGCGGCCGATGGCGGTCAGAGCTTCCTTATCGCCGGTCGACTTCAGCGCGACGAGAACGCCGAGCTTGCCGAGGCCGTCGGAAACCGCATTGTGGATGTAGGTCGCGACAACGCCGTCTTCGACGGAGAGCAGCACCGAGCGGCGCAGGTTCATGTTTTCGCCGATGGTGGCGATCGCGTCCTTGATCGTGTCGGCAACCGACTTGCCGGAAGCCGGGTAGGTCGCAGCAGCGACGGCTTCAACCGAGCCGTTGGTGGAGAGCGCAACCTGGCCGATGCCGCGGACGAGATCCTGGAAGGCGTCGTTGCGGGCAACGAAGTCGGTTTCGGAGTTGACTTCGACGACGACAGCCTTCGTGCCGGCACCGGCAACGCCGATCAGGCCTTCGGCAGCGGTGCGGCCGGACTTCTTGTCGGCCTTGGCAATGCCCTTGGCGCGCAGCCAGTCGATCGCTGCTTCCATGTCGCCAGCGGTTTCGGCCAGAGCCTTCTTGCAATCCATCATGCCTGCGCCGGTCTTTTCGCGCAGTTCTTTCACCATTGCAGCCGTAATCTCGGTCATAAGCTTCCTCTTGTCGGTTCAGACGGTGCGGCAGGCGGCGTTAGCCGACGCGGCACCGATTTGAGGGACGAAATGTACCCGTAAGTATGACAGCGTTATGAAGCCGCGCCATACACTGGAATTCTTGATTGGAACACGCCTGGATTTATCGCCCAGGCAACGCGCTACCCTAAAACAGAACAAGGCCGCTCGAACTCCTTGAAGTCGCAAACGGCCTTATCCCGGATATCAATACGCTCGGGCGGACGAAGTTCCGTCCGCCGCAAGACGCGATCAGGCTTCGGTGCCGTCCGCCAGAGTCGGCTCGACCGGAGCTTCGACGGAAGCGCCGAGGTCGCGGCCGGACGCGCTCTGCTGACGGGCGATGCCGTCGATGGCAGCGCGCGAGATCAGGTCGCAGTAGAGAGCGATGGCGCGCGAGGCGTCGTCATTGCCCGGGATCGGATAGTCGATCAGGTCCGGATCGCAGTTCGAGTCGATGATGGCGACGACCGGGATGCCGAGACGCTTGGCTTCGTCGATCGCGATCTTTTCCTTGTTGGTGTCGATGATGAACATCAGGTCCGGAGTGCCGCCCATATCGCGGATACCGCCGAGAGCCTTGTCCAGCTTTTCGCGCTCGCGCTCAAGGTTCAGACGTTCCTTCTTGGTGAAGCCCTGGGCTTCACCGTTGAGGATTTCGTCGAGCTTGCGCAGACGCTGAATGGAATTCGAAATCGTCTTCCAGTTGGTCATCATGCCGCCGAGCCAGCGAGCGTTGACGTAGTACTGAGCCGAGCGCTTGGCGCTGTCGGCGATCAGTTCGGACGCCTGACGCTTGGTGCCGACGAACAGAACGCGGCCGCCACGGGCAACGGTGTCGCTGACGACCTGCAGAGCGCGGCTCAGCAGCGGAACCGTCTGGGCGAGGTCGATGATGTGGATGTTGTTACGATCGCCGAAGATGTACGGCTTCATCTTCGGGTTCCAGCGATGCGTCTGGTGGCCGAAGTGAACACCAGCTTCCAGAAGCTGACGCATAGAAAAATCAGGCAATGCCATGCCTTTGACTCCTTTTCCGGTTGAACCTCCGCAAGGCGAACAGCATCCTCTTCGAAGATGCCACCGGGCGGAACGATCCGGATTTCTCCCGGACAATCCCATGCCTTACGTGTGGAATGCGGCTGCCCATACATTCGATTTGGCGCGAATGCAAGGCTTCGGATGGAAAAAAGCAGGTCCCTGTACCTTCGATCTGGGGAAGTCTGAGGACTTTATCGACGATATCCACCAAGACCGCCATGGTAGATCGTCACCGCAGCCTTCCGACTGACTTAACTCTCCGTTGATTTCGATTTCCGCTGTAGCATGGCAGCAAAGCACATCGACATCAGGATCACCCCGACACCGACGATATAAGGTGCGCCTGCGGACAGTTGATACAGGGTGCCGCTTGCGATAGGCCCCACAATTCTTGCAATCGACTGCTGAGCCTGATTGGCGCCTTGAACACGGCCCTGTTGATCACCAGGCGTGGCGTTGGAGATAACGGCGCTCATCGATGGCTGATAAAATCCGTCTCCCAAGGTGAAGATCGCAATGGCGGCAAACAAGAGTTGTGACGACGTGATATGGACCGTTGTCGCCACCATTGTCAGCCCCAGAGCATTAATCGCAAGGCCAACGACTGAGGTCAATCGCTCGCCCAGCCGATGTTGCAATTTTGGTGCGAGCCAGCCCTGGCTAATGATGTCGAGGACACCGACCGCGCATAGCAGAAGTCCTATACCGACAGGTCCGAACGACAATATATCTTTGGCGAACACCGCAATGTTGACTTGAAGCATGGTGCCGGCGAGATAAAACAGGAATGCGCTGCCGAAGGCGAGTTTTATCAGCGGCAGCCTCAGCGCGTAAGCAAGGGGGCTGAAGGGATTGAGATGATGCAGCGTCAATGAAGTTGAGCGGTCATGCTTCACATTGCTGTCGGGCAGAGCAATGAACACCCAAATCAAATTGAGAATTGCCAGGCCAGCCGCAACGAAGGCTGGAGCAGAAAGAGAAATCTGTCCGAGCAATCCGCCAATAGCCGGTCCCATCAGGAAACCGAACCCGCCGGCTGCACCAAGCAGGCCAAACGTCTTTCCGCGGTCCTCCGGCTCGGTGATATCGGCAACATAGGCATAGACAGCGCCCGTGCTGCCGGCTGTCAGCCCCTCGATGACGCGGCTGATAAGAAGCATGGAAAAAGACCCGGCAACGCCAAAGACGAGGTAGCCGATTGCTGAGCCGAACAGCGTCGCGATAAGAATCGGCTTGCGTCCCAAGCGGTCGCTCAAAGCTCCAAGCACAGGGGCGGCAACAAGCTGGCATACCGCATAGACAGTCATAATCGCGCTTACCGAGATGGCAACGCGAACCGGAGGAACGAACTGTGCGACCAGAAAAGGTGCCACTGGGCCGATCAGTGTAAAGCCCGCGAAATTAAAGAGGACCGATACAGCAAGAATGGCCTTCGGCGACCTCCAAACCCGCGGCATGCGTAAGACGGTGATGTACAACATTTTGCTCCTGAGCTGCCGCCCGGAGCAGATGTCGACAAGACAACCACACGAACGGAATGAGACGCGATTGCGTCTGTCCGTCGGGGTTTCTCATGCTGGAAAAGCAAGGAAGAGAGCTTCCGCTCAGCGGAAGTGCCTGGGCCTACCGAGACCAAGCTTGCCTTTTTCGACACTGTCGATTTAGCCGCTTCGTGCACGCTGGTCAATTATGACCAATCGAGCTGCTATGCGGTCGTACGACAGCAAAAGAGCAATGGCATGCGACTGAGAAAGAGATCAATCGGGATATTGCTCGTCGATACTCGTCTCGCCCGAAAAGCCTTACCTGCCCATACCGACCGATGTCCCATTCCTATATTGCAAATTCCTTTAGGCCCCTTCCCTCAGCTCCCCACCTTGTCGAGCAATGCCAGCATGACGTTGGCGTCCGGCATCGGCAAAACAGCGTCGATCTCGGCCGGCAACAGGCCGGCAATGGCATCGTGGGCGTTCCCGGTCGCCGTACCCAATGGCCCGCGGAAGCCGTGCTTCGTCCAGGCAAGTTCCTGTAGCTTCGGGCTTGTCAGCGCCTCCATCATCCGGTTGGCGGTCTCATCGACGACGATCAGAGGATGGGAGGAATAGACGGTCGGATGCGGGTAGAGCACGACCGGTTTTGCCGTGGCGCTCGATTGAACGCGCTTCCACCGTTCGGGATCGGCGATGATCCATTCGACCAATTGATTCTCGTAGCCGACGATCATCGGTTCGCCGCCAAGTCCGCCGGCCAGATATTGATCGAAAAGCTTGCCTGATGACGGCGACTTGAAGCCCATATTGCGGAAGATCATCTGTGCCTTGTCGCCGGATCGCGTAAGATCGGCGACCGTCGCAACGTTGCCGGCAAACAGGCTCAGCACGAGCCCCGCAAACATGAAGCCGGAGTTGGAGCGATTCGGATCGGTCGAGACGATGCGCGCCTGCCCGTAGAGCGCATCAACCCCGAGCTTGGACCAATTCGTTCCTGCAAGGACGGCATCGAGCAATGCCTTCAGATCAAGCTGATGCTGTCCAGTGGGCGTCACGCTGACCAGTCCAGCTTTCGTCAACCCGTCGACCACCGGCTGCCAGGTGTAGACGACAACCGGCGTGTTCAGCACCACACGGTCGTCGCGGATCTTGACACCGCTCTGCCGGGCGATATCCACCATGATCGAGGACGACGGCCAGAGGAAAGCGGGCTTCTGCGACAGAAGCGCCTGCTCGCGCACCATCTCGACGGAGCCGGCCACACGGCTGTCTATCTCCAGTCCGTAACCATGCAGCGCGCCGATGACATCCTCGTCCCCCAGAAACGCCACCTTCTCGCCGCCGATAAAGCCGAAAAGCTTCGTGCGATTGCCGAGCAGCCCCTGGAACTCCGGCCGGTCCTTCACGGCGAAATAGCCGCCGGTGCCGGCAACGCCGGCAGCAAGAAGTCCCACTCCAAAGGCGCGGCGAGAGATAGCCATCAGCGTCCGATATCCTCTTTGAGCGAGGCCTGTATGAGGCGCAGCTCGGTGTCCAGCGTATCGAGCCTGTCGTCGACGAGGCTGTCCGAATAGTGCACGAAGGCGTCCTCAAGCTTGGTGAGCACCAGCTCCACGTCCTGCAATCGTTTCTGGTCGGGCACGCGCTTGGCCTCGAGGGTGGCGAAACCCTCGGCGACTTCGGCTGCGCGCGGCAGGTAGTAGCTGAGGAACCGCCGCACGGTACCGGCGCTTTCCGGGCTCGCCTCGACCTTGGCAAAGACATCGGCTGCGATTTCAGCCAGATGACGCACGCGCTTCGCCGTCTCCTTATTAGCGATGTGGTCCGCCGAAGCCTCCAGCCTTTGGGCGGCCGGCGCGGCCGCATTCAAAAGATCGCGCGCGAAATCGAGACGTCCCTTGCCGATGGCTTTCGCATCCAGGCCCTCGAAAAGCCGGCGCGGCGACAGGGCAAAGATGAGGCCAGCAAAGACGAGCAGACCGATGACAGCCGCGATCCACAGCGGCATCTTGGCAAAAAAGCTCAAGACGGGAACGACGATCGCGGCGGCGAGCCCCGCCACGATCCAATTCCAGTCATTGCCAAACCAGTTGCGCATCGCTGTCCTAGTTGTAGCCACGCACCGCGCGAAAGGCGCTGACGAGATCGCCGCGGCCATCAAATACACGCCCCGATGTCGCTTTGGCCAAGGCATCGAGCTGCGACTTGTCTGCGTCGCCAAAGGTGATGCCGAAGACCGGCACATGCGGGTTGGTTGCCATCCATCCATTCAGAAAATCGCGGCTCGCATCCTCGGACTTTCCGTCGGTCATGATGACGATGGCCGGCAGATAGGACGACAGATTTGGGGTATCCCTCATACGGTCAAGCGCTTTGCTTGCGCAAGCATACATATCGGTGCCGCCATCGGCATGCTGCAGCGAGACCTTATCGACAAGGCTCTTCTGTTGTGCCGGATCGCCTGTCGCGGAAAGGGTCGTCCTTACGCGGCTGTCGAAAGGAATGACCATGATGCGGTCCGCCGGCGTCCATTGCGCCAGCACCTTTCCGGTTTCATCCGGGTTGAACAGAAACCGCATGGCGGCCTGCAACTGATTTTCACCCTTGCCCCCCATCGAACCGGAGAAATCGAGGCAAAGGGCCGTCAGCGACGGCTTACGCAATGCTCCCTGGTAAAGATCGAGCGCCTGGCGAATCACGGCAGGCTCGGGCATGCGGATCGCGGTCACCAACCGGTTGGGGTCGAAATTCCAATTCGGATCTGCTTTAGCCGCGACATCTCCCAATGGAATGCGCCGGCCGGTATCGGCAATACGTTGCTGTACGGGTGCGGAACGCAGATAGGCGACAAGCTCGTTGAAGAAAGTCTCGACCTCCGGCCCTCGTCCGTGGTCGATAAAGCCGATCGGGGAGTCGGCGATCGCAACGCCGTCGGCCGGATAGATAGCGTAAAGCGGCTCCTTGCCCATGCCGATGAGCTTGTCATTGGCCTCCTTCAGCACCGCCTCATAATTCCACATGGCGTCATAGAGCGTGCCCTTGCTGGCGGACTCCGTGTAGAGGTCTGCGAGCCAGCCGGAGGAACCTGACGAGCGCTCGACCCCGGCAAGCAATGCCCTGACGGTGCCCTGGACGTCCGCCTTGTCGAGATCGCCAGGCTCGATGACGGGCTTGTTGCCGAGTGCGCTGGAGAGCATGGCGAGATAGGCGCTGGCGCCCGAATTGGACTGCGTTGCCGAAGTCATGAGAAACTTCACCGATCCATTCTTCACGGCCGCCAATATGTCCTTCATGAA
Source organism: Rhizobium sp. BR 362 (assembly GCF_036528765.1). Classification (NCBI taxonomy): domain Bacteria; kingdom Pseudomonadati; phylum Pseudomonadota; class Alphaproteobacteria; order Hyphomicrobiales; family Rhizobiaceae; genus Rhizobium; species Rhizobium sp. BR 362. The sequence continues at coordinate 18,962 of NZ_JARWGH010000027.1, forward strand.
GACCGGCTTGCCGATCCAGCCGAGTGCCTGCGCCTTGGATTTGCGCACGCCGAGAATAACAGGCGTCTGCGCCACCGAGGTCAGGGTCTTCACGCGGCGTTTGGTGTCGAACATATCGACCCAGACGCTTGACGCCGGCCAGACGGCGTCCTGTTCGACGCCTTTGTCGCTCTGCAGCGCCAGCCCGATATCGAGCGTGCCCTCGTAGGTGAAGCTACAGGTCGCGCTCTTCTGTTTGCAGAACTCTTCGACGATCGGCTGGATAACGGTGTTTTCCGAGCCGGAGATGATCGAGAACTTCGGTCCCGCGCCGGAATTGCAGCCCGTCAGGCCAAGGACAGCCGTCAGCGCCAGGCCGATGAGAAATGTGCGGATCATCATGCCGCTCATCGCGCCTCGATCATCGCCTTCTTGAGTTCGACGGTCATTTTCTCCATTTGCTGCTCGGCCTCGGCCCGCTTCCTGCGGCCCTCCTCCTGCACCTTGAGGACGCCGTTGATCGTATCGATCAGGTCGCGGTTGGCGGCGGCGAGCGTATCGATATCGACGATGCCGCGCTGCGACTGCTGTTCGATGGCAATCGCCTGGTCCTTCATCATCTCGGATGCCTGGCGGATCATGTCGTTGGTGGCGTCGGTCACGGTCTTCTGCAATTCGAGTGCCGTTTTTTGGCGCGACAGCCCGAGCAGGATCACCATCTTCTGCTTCCAGGCGGGCACCGTCAGCGCCGAGGTCGCCTGCAGGTTCTCGATCAGCGTCTCGTCGCCAGCCTGCACGATGCGGATCTGCGGCAACTGCTGAATGCCGAGCTGGCGTGCCTGCTGCAGGTAGAATGCCCGCTTCTCCAGCCGGTCGAGCGCCTGCAGGCTGTCCTGATAGGTCTGTGCCTCCAGCATGCCGCCGCCGGGATTGGCCGCCGCTGCATCGGCGGCACTTTTCAGCTTCGGCAGTTCGACACTGCGAAAATGCTCTGCGAAGGTCTTGCCGGCCTGGACGTAGGCGTCGAGCTGCAGGATCGACTGCTTCGTCTCCTCGTGGAGATCGTCGAGAAGTGCGATGTCGCGGCGCAGCGTATCCTTGTGCCGGTCGAGCTCGAGGCCGATGCGGTCGATCTGACCGGCCACATCCTCGAACTCTTCCTTGAAGCGCTCCAGCCTCGCCCTGAACGACGAGAATATCTTGGAAAGAAAACCCTCATCCTTCAGCGATGCCGGGTCGAGCTTCTTCGACTTGATGATGATATCGGTCAGCAGCTTGCCGACTTCGCCAAGATCCCTATTGCGGACCTCGCGCAAAATCCTGTCGGAATAGTCGGAGACGGACTGCTGAGCGCGGTCTCCATAGACCGAAATGCCGGCGCGGTCGTTCAGATCGATGGTGTCGCCGATGCGGGCAATTTCCGCCGGATCGGCGGCGACAACCGGCAAAGCGGCGTTGGAGGCGGTGGCGAGATCAGTATTGGCCATAGGTCGTGCTTTCTCGTCTATCAACACGGGACCGTCTGCGGAGCGCCTGCCGATTGTTCTCTCAATAAGCGACGCGGCCCGCATGGCCCGCTACAATTCCAGATCGGCACAGCAGGACATGAGACTAATCACGGCGTGCCGAGCGGCTCACAGAATAGTGAAGCTTCGAATACAGTTTTATGACGAAGATTTGCCTTGTGGCGCGCGCCCTGACAAAGCCTATTGGCAGGCCTTGGTGTCGAGCACTTCAAGCTTAGAGAGCTTGCCGGTGAGCACGAAATCACCATAGTCCATGGTGAGGTCGCGCGTGATGCCGTTTTCGTAGAGCTTGAATGACATGCGGTAGACCGGAATGGCGTCGCCCTTGGACTTGTCGTTGAAATAGGCGACGGTCACCGGCCAGAACGGCGTCTTGGCGAACATGCCTGCCTTGTCGGCATCGGGATCGTCCGTGGCGGGCGTCGACTGCTTGCCGACGACGGTTGTCGCGATCAACGACTTGTCGCCATCGTCGGAGCCGTCAAAAACCTCGGCCTCGAAGAAATTCTTACCGAGCTTGGCATTGTGGATGATGTCGAGCATATGTTCCGTCGGAAAGCGGCTCTGGATGAGCTGCACCTGCCTGGCCTGCGGCTGGGTCAGATCGACCTTGATGCCCTGCTGATCGTCGGCCGCCGCACCGCGCACATCCTTGTCGAGCTGATCGTCCGTGTAGGACTTGGTCTCGAAGCGGAACGTGCGCTTGGTGAGATCCTCGAATGTGGTCGTCTGCTGGTCGCTGACGCGCGTCGAGTCACCCGTGTCGATCTGCGTGACAAAGCGGAAATTGGTGGTGAAACCGGTGCAATCGGAACCGTCGAATTCATAGACCATTCGGCCGAACATGCCGGCTATGCCCGACCGGTCGGAGGCATCCTTCAGTTCGAGATCGTAGACGGCGCGATGCGCGATCAACCCGCTCGGACCCGCAGCGGCGGCGGGTGCGGCCAGAGACGCGACGCCCAAACTCGAAATAACAACGGCGGCAAGACTCGAGCGGAACATTCATTATCTCCTGTTGGACTCGCACGCGATGCTATAAGAACGCTTCGGCTAGAGTGAGGCGGGCCGTCATCAATTCGTCATCTCGCTCTGCCTTTTGATTTGGCGTGATCTCGTCCAAGATCGCTTCGCGTATTTCGGAATCGCGCTTAAATCGAGGCTGCCTTTCCCGGCAAAGGGAATTTAAGCTTGATGCCGGATTTTTGAAGATTTTACAACAAAACGGGAGATGAAAATGTCCGACGCTATCGAGAGCCGTCTGAAGGAGCTTGGCTTCGTCCTGCCGCAGGCCGCTGCGCCGGCCGCCAACTATGTGCCCTATGTCATCAGCGACAATCTTCTTTATCTGTCCGGGCAGTTGCCGATGGAAAACGGCAAGCTCGGCGTCACCGGCCTCCTCGGCAGGGATGTCGACGTTGCCGGCGGCCAACGCGCAGCCGAGCTTTGCGCCATCAATATCCTGGCCCAAGCGAAGGCGGCCTTGAACGGCGATCTCGGCCGCATTAAGCGCATCATCAAGCTGAACGGCTTCGTCGCCTCGGCACCCGAATTCGTCGAACAACATCTTGTGATCAACGGCGCCTCCAATCTTCTGGCAAATGTACTTGGCGACGCTGGCAAGCATGCGCGCGCCGCAGTCGGCATGGCGGCGCTGCCGCTCAATGCCGCTGTCGAGATCGATGCCATCATGGAAATCGCATAATGTGCAAGATTGCCTGGCTTACCGAACGTCCTGTCGCCCATCGCGGCTATCACGACATGAACAAGCAGGTTTGGGAAAACACGCTATCGGCTTTTGCGCGGGCGATCGAGGCGGGTTTTTCCATCGAATGCGATCTGCATTATGCCGCCGACGGCGTTCCGGTCGTCTTTCATGACGACGACCTGCAGCGCGTCTGCAATCTTCCCGGCCAGCTTCGCGACCGCACTTCGCCCGAACTCGGCCTGCTTTCGATCGGCGGCACCAATGACAAGGTCCCGACGCTGAAACAGCTCCTCAGGCTCTGCGACGGCAAGGTGCCACTGGTGCTGGAACTCAAGGGCCGCGAAGGCGACGACGAGGGCTTTGCGGAATCCGTGCTGGAAGTGCTGGAAGGCTACAAGGGTCATGTCGCGCTGATGAGCTTCGACCATTGGCTGCTCAAGGACCTGAAGGCGCTCAACGCACCCTACCCTATCGGCCTGACGGCGGATGGAAATGAGCCCGAGACATTTTTTAAGCATGACGAAGCCATGCAGCTTGGGCTAGACTTCATCTCGTATTTCTATGGCCACCTGCCGAACCCCTTCATCACGGCGCAGCGCCAGCGTGGCATCCCGGTGATCACCTGGACCGTGCGCGACGAAGCAGCCCGCAAACACACATTCGCCAACGCAGATCAAATGACCTTCGAAGGGTTCGACCCAAGGGAGAGCCCCGCCTTACCTTCCTGACAGACGAATTTGATGACAGACGAATTATCCATTCGAGTCGAGCGTTCCTTCAAAAACATTGCTCCGGAGAGCTGGTCCACGCTCGCCGGAGCATCGAGGACGGGTACGGTGCTGCCGTACAATCCGTTTGTCTCGCATGCCTTCTTGTCGTCCCTCGAGGAATCTGGTTCCGCCACCGACAAAACCGGCTGGCTCGGCAATCACCTGCTGCTCGAAACCGACAAAGGCGAGTTGATCGGTGCCGTCCCCGGTTATCTCAAGAACCATAGCCAGGGTGAATATGTCTTCGACCACGGCTGGGCCGACGCCTTCGAGCGCGCCGGCGGCCGCTATTATCCGAAGCTGCAGTGCTCCATTCCTTTTACGCCGGCAACCGGGCCGCGTCTGCTTGTTGCCGAGGGCTTGGATCGCAAGATGATTCAGCCGGCGCTGGCCGAAAGTCTGAAAGAGGTGACCCGGCAGCTCGGCGTCTCCTCCGCCCACATCACCTTCCTGCCGGAAGACGAGATTTCCGTTTTCGAAGGCGACGGCTATCTGCATCGTACCGACCAGCAGTTTCATTTCATCAACGATGGCTACGCCAATCACGACGCCTTCCTGGAGACGCTGGCGTCGCGCAAGCGCAAGGCACTGAAAAAGGAGCGTCGCGCCGCCCTTGAAGATGGCATCAGCATCGACTGGCTGACCGGCAGCGATCTTACCGAGCGGATCTGGGACCAGTTCTTCACCTTCTATATGGATACCGGCAGCCGCAAATGGGGCCGACCTTATCTCACCCGTAAATTCTACTCGCTGATCGGCGAGCGGATGGCGGACGATGTCCTGCTCGTGATGGCCAAACGCGAAGGGCGCTACGTGGCTGGTGCCATCAACTTCATCGGCGGCGAAACGCTCTATGGGCGGCATTGGGGCTGCATCGAAGATCATCCCTTCCTGCACTTCGAAGTCTGCTATCATCAGGCGATAGATTTCGCGCTGGCCAAGGGGCTGAAGCGGGTCGAAGCCGGCGCGCAGGGCGAGCACAAGCTTGCCCGCGGCTACCTGCCGGTCATTACGCATTCGGCGCATTATATCGGCCATGAAGGCTTGCGACGCGCCGTCGCCGACTATCTCAGGCACGAGCGCGAGCAAGTGGAGGAGATGAGTGAAGTCCTGGCGGAGCACAGCCCCTTCCGCAAAGGCGAGCGGCAAGATATTTAGCTGTTCTGGACAACGATAATCGGAAGACGAGGAGACCCTGGATGACCAGCCCCGCCGCCTATGAGCCCAACAATATTTTCGCGAAGATCCTGAAAGGCGAGATTCCATCCTATCGTGTTTACGAGGATGAACACACGGTCGCTTTCATGGATGTCATGCCACAAGCGCCCGGCCATACGCTGGTGCTGCCGAAGTCCGCTTCGCGCAATATTCTCGACGCCGATCCGAGCGTGCTGCCGCATCTGATAACCACGGTCCAGAAAGTCGCCGTCGCGATCCAGGAGGCTTTCGATGCGGATGGCGTCTATATCGCCCAGTTCAACGAACCGGCCGCCGGCCAGACGGTGTTTCACCTGCACTTCCACATCATCCCGCGCCATGAGGGTATCGCCCTGAAGCCGCATTCGGGCAAGATGGAAGATGGCGCTGTTTTGGTGGAGAATGCCAAGAAGATCATCGAGGCGCTGAGCTGAGCCACGTAAGCTCAGGTCTTTTTAAACTTCTTGATGAGATATGGTTTATAAATATATGGAAACGGCTGCATTGTCGCCAATGCAGCCGTTCTGTTTTTGGAGCGATGATCGCCGATTATTTGCGCGGCACCTTAGGCACCGTGCTTCCCTTGCGAAGCGACTTGTTGTCCGACTCCCCATCGCCGGCAGAAGACGGCGTCTTCGGCGAACGACGGGCGTCGGAAGCGCTGCCAGCCTTGCCGATGCGGCTTCTGGTCTTGACAGTGTCTCCGTCATCCTCATCCGCATCGACCACAGCGTCGACCACTTCGGCTTCCGGCTTCGGCCGGATCGGCGCTGTATCGGCGACGGCATCGAGCAGGATGCCGGTCGTACCGTCTTCCTTCTTGCCGACGGTGACCTTGACGACGCCGCCCTTCTTCAGTTTGCCGAAGAGGATTTCGTTCGCCAGCGGCTTCTTGATGTTTTCCTGGATGACGCGCGCCAGCGGACGGGCGCCCATCTTGTCGTCATAGCCCTTTTCGGACAGCCAATCGATCGCGTCCTCGTGCAGATCGAAGGTCACGTTCCGTTCGGAGAGCTGAGCTTCGAGCTGCATAATGAACTTCTGCACGACCTTGTGGATGACCGTGGTCGGCAGCGCGGCAAACGGAATGGTCGCATCCAGACGGTTGCGGAATTCCGGGGTGAAGAGCCGGTTGAGAGCCTCTTCATCCTCGCCCGTACGCTTGGAGGAGCCGAAGCCGATGGCGGCCTTGGCCATTTCCGATGCGCCCGCATTGGTCGTCATGATCAGGATGACGTTGCGGAAGTCGATCTTCTTGCCATTGTGGTCGGTCAGCGCGCCATGGTCCATGACCTGCAGCAGGATATTGAAGATATCCGGATGCGCCTTCTCGATTTCGTCGAGCAGGACGACGCTATGCGGATGCTGGTCGACACCGTCGGTCAGCAGGCCACCTTGATCGAAGCCGACATAGCCGGGAGGTGCGCCGAGCAGACGGGAAACCGTGTGGCGCTCCATATATTCCGACATGTCGAAGCGCAGCAGTTCGACCCCGAGCGACGAAGCAAGCTGTTTGGCAACTTCGGTCTTACCGACGCCGGTCGGGCCGGAGAAGACGTAGCAGCCGATCGGCTTGTTCGGCTCGCGCAGGCCAGCACGGGCGAGCTTGATCGAGGTCGACAGTGCTTCAATGGCCGTATCCTGACCGTAAACGACCGAACGCAGTTCCTTTTCGAGGTTGGCGAGAACCATCTCGTCATCCTTGGACACAGTCTTCGGCGGAATGCGGGCCATGGTCGCGATCGTTGCCTCGATCTCCTTTTCGGTGATCAGCTTGCGACGCTTCGACGGCGGCAGCAGCATTTGCGCGGCACCCGTTTCGTCGATCACGTCGATCGCCTTGTCCGGCAGCTTGCGGTCGGAGATATAGCGAGCCGACAGCTCGACTGCCGTCTTGATGGCGTCGTTCGAGTAGCGCAGGTGATGATACTCTTCGAAATAGGGCTTCAGGCCCTTCATAATTTCGATGGCATCTTCAATGGTCGGCTCGTTGACGTCGATCTTCTGGAAGCGGCGGACGAGAGCCCGGTCCTTCTCGAAGAACTGACGGTATTCCTTGTAGGTGGTCGAACCGATGCAGCGGATTGCACCTGAAGACAGGGCCGGCTTCAGCAGGTTCGATGCATCCATCGCACCGCCGGAGGTGGCACCTGCGCCGATCACCGTATGGATTTCATCGATGAACAGCACGGCGCCCGGATATTCTTCCAGCTCCTTGACGACCTGCTTCAGACGCTCTTCGAAATCACCGCGATAGCGCGTACCGGCCAACAGCGTGCCCATGTCGAGCGAGAAGATGGTCGCGTCGGCCAAGGCTTCGGGCACCTTGCCCTCGACGATGCGTTTAGCAAGCCCTTCGGCAATCGCGGTCTTGCCGACGCCCGGATCGCCGACGTAAAGCGGGTTGTTCTTCGAGCGGCGGCACAGGACCTGAATCGTGCGGCTGACTTCAGAGTTACGGCCGATCAGCGGATCGATCTTGCCGCTCTTCGCCTTCTCGTTCAGATTGACGCAATAGGCCTTCAGCGCATCCTGCTGCTTCTTGTTATTCCCTTCCTCCTGCTCGCCGCGGGAGGTCGGCTTGCTTTCGGATTCGGTATCCTCGGCGCCCCGCGGCGTGCGGGTCTGGGAGGAACCCGGGCGCTTGCCGATGCCGTGAGAGATGTAGTTGACCGCATCGTAGCGGGTCATTTCCTGCTCCTGCAGGAAGAAGGCCGCATGGCTTTCCCGTTCCGCAAAGATTGCGACGAGAACGTTGGCGCCGGTCACTTCCTCGCGGCCGGAGGATTGGACATGGATCACCGCACGCTGGATGACGCGCTGGAAGCCGGAAGTAGGCTTCGAGTCCTCGTCATAACCAGTGATCAAATTGGATAGTTCATTGTCGACGTATTCAGTCAGCGTCTTACGGAGCGCGTCGAGATCAACATTGCACGCGCCCATGACAGCCGCGGCGTCGGCGTCGTCCACCAAAGCCAATAGCAGATGTTCCAGCGTGGCATATTCGTGATGCCGCTCGTTCGCGTAGGTCAGTGCCTGATGCAGCGCCTTCTCAAGACTAGGCGAAAATGTTGGCACGTTCAGATCCTCACTTCTTTTCCATAACACATTGCAGCGGATGCTGGTGCTGCCGGGCAAAATCCATCACCTGGCTCACCTTCGTTTCAGCTACCTCATATGTATATATCCCGCATTCGCCGACGCCGTGATTGTGGACATGAAGCATAATGCGGGTGGCACTCTCTCGATCCTTTTGGAAGAAACGCTCCAGGATATGGATCACAAATTCCATGGGCGTGTAGTCGTCGTTTAGAAGCAGCACGCGGTAGAGGTTGGGTTTCTTGGTTTTGGGCTTGGTGCGCGTGATCACCGAGGTCCCGCGATTTCCGTTGTCCCCGTTCCTTTCGCTGTCGTTTTGCATCCGGATCGGCTCAGCGATCATTTCATTCATTCCTCAAATCATCCGGCAGGAAGCTATCGCATTCCGACTTGGCAAACTGGATTGGGCAACTGACTCTGTCGGGCCGAATATCCGAACCCCTAACTTAGTTCATATTGGCATGATTTTAAGCCCCCTACCGGACACTGCAATCAGAATTCGTTGCCAAAGCGGGCCATGATCAAAAAAGTCGCGGCCATGAGCGGATCGCGATCGGTAATCGGGAACGCAAAAGACCGGCTGCGGGTGGCGCAGCCGGTCCTTTCGTGAATCACTGTCCTTAAACGAAGCGCTTATGCAGCAGGCGCAACCGAAGCGGGGGGCTTGCCGGCGGTCTTGGTGACGGCGGCAACCGGAGCTTCATAGGGCTTGTATACGGTCTTGGCGAGATCCGCGTACATTTCGCCGAGCTTGGTCGCTTCGGCGATGAAGTTTTCATAGGACGACTTGACGAAGCCGGTCTGCAACTCGAAAGCAGCCTCGAAGCTCTTGACGCCGGCGAGCGTCTCGAAATGCGTAACGCCGTCCTGGAACGACTTCTTGGAGTATTCGGCAGCTTCAGCAGCGATCGCCTGGAAGCCCTTGGCGACATCGGAATAGCTCTTCAGAGCCGTATCCATGGCTTCCTTGCCCTTTTTGTTCGCTTCATCGAAATTGAACATGTTTCTCCGTCCCTGTGTTTGGTTTGGCCGACGGCCGGGTTACCGGGACAAAAACTAAATGCGACGCACAAAGAGTCAAGTAGTCTTGTGCGTCGCAATATCAACTTAGAATTTTATTCTCGATGACAAAGAGACGACGACAAACGAGGCCGTCCAACATGTTCCTGTTTTTGCTAATATATATCAAACAAGTTGCAACCTTAAGCTTCGGCAGAAATATTGGAATTCGATGAAAAAATCCGGATTCGGTGCTAAACGAGGCAAAATTCATCGCAAATCGCGGTAGCCCAGATCATTTTCCGGCGTCTATAAAAGAAAGAGCCGCATTTCCGTGAAATGCGGCTCCTTGACGCCAATTCTATCGGATATCGAGAGATCGACCAGAGGTCGAGCGCCAGCCAGGCCGCAGGGCAGTCGATCAGAGATCGACGTCTAGGATGGCCATCGAAAAATTGTAGGAACGGTCGCCGTCTTCGTCGTCGATATAGACAACGCCCAGGAACTCTTCGCCAAGATAGACTTCCGCGGAATCGTTCTTGCGCGGGCGGGCCTTGACCACGACCTGCGGATTGAACGTGCGTTTGAAGTAGGCGTCGAGCTTCTTGATTTCGTCAGGCTTCACAATTCATCTCCGTGAGGATTCTCGGGTTGGCCGCTTCTTGCATAGGAAAAGCGGCGGTGTAAAGACCGGAAGCGCGCCTTCTACCTTTGCCGGCGGAGCAAAACTATGACGATCGGGTGGGAGATCCGTTAGATTCCAGCACCCATGATTTGTTCGGCGACCATCTGCTCGGCAAGGAGTTGATCCATGGAGCGGGACGGTTCCGAACAGCCGGCCTCACCGACCACCTTGGCCGGCACGCCGGCCACCGTCGTCTTCGGGGGCACTTCCTTCAGCACCACCGAACCGGCGGCGATGCGCGAGCAATGACCGATCTGGATATTGCCGAGGATCTTTGCGCCGGCGCCGATGAGCACGCCATGGGCGATCTTCGGATGACGGTCGCTGCCTTCCTTGCCGGTACCGCCGAGAGTGACGCCGTGCAGGATCGAGACGTTGTCGCCGATAACGGCCGTTTCGCCGACCACCAGACCCGTTGCATGATCAAGGAAAATGCCTTTGCCGATGCGAGCAGCCGGGTTGATATCCGTCTGGAAAACGCTGGAGGAACGGCTCTGCAGATATAGCGCAAAATCCCGGCGGCCGCGATTGAGCAGCCAATGGGCCAACCGATGCGTCTGCAGCGCGTGGAAGCCCTTGAAATAAAGAACCGGCTCCATGAAGCGCAGGCAAGCCGGATCGCGGTCATAAACGGCCTGAATATCGACGCGCAGGATCGAGCCCCATTCCGGCCAATCCGCAAGCATTTCCTCGAAGGTCTGACGCAGCAGGATGCCCTGCATATCCGGATGGTCAAGACGTTCGCAAATGCGATAGATGACGCATTCTTCCAGCGACCGGTGATTGATGATCGTGGAATAGAGAAAGGCGGCCAAAAGCGGATCCCGCTCGGCGGCTGCGCGTGCTTCTTCCCGCACGCTGCCCCAGATGGGATCGACGACCTTTACCGGGCCTACGCCTTCGACCTGGCGAATGTCCGTTGCTACGACCATTGGCGGTCTCCTGATTTCCTGTCGGTGAAACATTATATAGAGTAAAACTCCGACAACATAAATGGGTACGGCGCGCATGAGTTTTGAGCATGATTTTGCTGGCGGTCTCCTCCGCGCTACCTGCAGCGACGCCATCGGTACACTCACCATTGATAATCCCGATCGGAAGAACGCCATTAGCGCGGCAATGTGGCGCGCCATACCGCAGGCCATGCGACTTTTGACCGATAAGGCGCAGGCGCATGTCATCATCATTCGCGGTGCTGGTCAGGATTTTTCGACCGGCGCCGATATCAGCGAATTCGACAGCCTGCGCAAGGATGCCGAAACCGCTGTCAGCTATGAGGCGCTGAACAGCAGTGCCTTTACCGCCATCCGCCATTGCCGGGTGCCGACGATCGCGGCAATCCGTGGCATTTGTTACGGCGGCGGTTTCGGCATTGCCGCCGCCTGCGATCTCCGTGTCGCCGCCGAGGGAGCGCGTTTTTCGGTGCCCGCCGTCCGCCTCGGCATCGCCTACCCTGCCGATGCTGTGCAGGACATCGTCAACGCGCTTGGGCCTCAGATGGCGAAGGTCACGCTTTTCACCGGCGCACCGATGTCAGCCGAAAAGATGGTCGCGGCTGGCTTTCTGCTGGAAGAGACTACAACAGACGCATTTGACGACGAAGTTTCGGCGCTCGCCCGCGCCATCGCCGCCAATGCGCCGATCGCGCTGCATGCCTCCAAGCTCGCGGTTCGTGCCGTGATCGAACAGGATAGCGACCTCTTGCGCGAGGCCGAGGTGATCGGCGCCGAAACCTTCGACAGCGCCGACTATGCGGAAGGCCGGGCAGCCTTTGCCGCCCGGCGCAAACCACATTTCACCGGCAAGTGACTTGCCTATCGATTGGCAAGACGTTCGTAGAAACCTAGGACGGCCTGCTTGAACACCTTGTCGCCGACCGCGAGCATATGGTCGCGGTTCGGGATATCCAGCGCTTCGGCATGCGGCATCAGCGCCGCCAGCTCCTGCGGTGAACCGGCAATATCATCCTTGGTACCGACGCCGATCAAGGTCGGCGCCTCGATCTTTGCCACATCTTCCTTGGCGACCAGATCGCGCGAGCCCCTGATGCAGGCCGCAAGCGCCTCACGGTCGCTCTTGTTCTGATCGGCGAAGGCGCGGAACATGCGGCCGCGCAGATGCGTGACATCATCGACCGACGGCGCCAACAATGCCTCCGCGATCGGGTCCCAATCACCGACGCCGTCGACCATGCCGATCCCGAGTCCGCCGAAGACGAGTGAGCGGACACGATCGGGATGGGCCATCGCCAGGAAAGCCGAGATGCGCGCGCCCATGGAATATCCCATGACATGGGCTTCGGGGATGCCGAGATGATCGAGCAGTGCGACCGCATCCTCCGCCATGACCCAGGGACGATAGGCATCGGCGTCATAGGCTTTGTCGCTCAGGCCATGGCCTCTATTATCGATGGCGATTACGCGATATCCCGCCTCGCCCAGCGATTTCAGCCAGCCCGGATTGACCCAATTGGCGATCGCGGTCGAGGCAAAGCCGTGAATCAACAGGACCGGCGCACCATTCGGATCACCTTCGTCGAAATAGGCCAATTTCAGCCCGTCATGGACAAAATAGGAAAAGGCGGGACTATTCAAATTCATGGCAGGATCTTCGTGAACATCATCTCTTTGCTGCGGACCTTATTTTATCGGCAATATCAGGTGAACCCCGCGCCTGCGAAAATCTGTGCGCCGAGCGGGACTTTCGCACTACACATTCGGCGAGAAGGATTATAAAGAGGGGCTATCAAGTCTGGCGCAACATTCATGCCGTTCAAGGCAGACGCATTCGGAGATCATCATGGCCGGCCACAATATTCCCCATTTCCAGAACGACGGCGGACACCGCGTGATCGAGATCGGCGTGAAGGAATTCATGTGCACCGGCGCTTCGGTTCCCTACGACCATCCGCATATCTTCATCGACATGGGCGATGAAAGCGAGAAGGTCTGCTCCTACTGCTCGACGCTCTATCGCTATAATCCGTCGCTGAAGGCCGACGAGACCAATCCGGCTGGCTGCGTCTTCCATTTCAAGGCCGCTTGATTTTCCGAAAGCGGATCGGACATAGCTGAATGCCGATCAAGACCGCCGCGATCATCGGTGCCGGGATAGCCGGCCTTACCGCGGCGCTGGCGCTGGCGAGACACGGCATCCGCGCCGCAATTTTCGAACAGGCCGAAGCGCTGACCGAGGTTGGCGCTGGCCTGCAGATTTCTCCAAACGCATCCCGCATTCTCGACACGCTCGCCGTGCTCGATGCTCTTCAGCCTGTCTGGCTTGAACCGGCGGAAGTGCGGCTTGTCTCCGGCTCATCCCTGCGATTACTCGCATCCGTGCCCTGCGGCAGCTTCGCCAGAGAGCGCTGGGGCTCTCCCTATGGCGCCGTTCATCGCGCGACGCTGCAAAAGGCACTTCTCGCCGCAGTAACGGCCAATCCGCTCTGCGAGCTGCATCTCGGCCGGGCGATCGATGCAACAGACAGACGGTTGCTCGATACGACTATCGGCGAGGATACGGATCTGATCATCGGCGCCGACGGCGTCTGGTCGAAGACACGCGCGTTGGTGCCGGGCGCCCCCTCCCCGCATTTCTCCGGCAATCTCGCCTGGCGTTTCACCATTCCCGAGGCATCCGCCCCAAGTATCCTCGACAGAACGAGCGTCACGGCGTTTCTCGGTCCTTCGGCGCATCTCGTCAGCTATCCCATCAAGGAACATGCCGCCTTCAACATCGTGGCGAACATCTCCGGAAGCAGTGCGATCCATGACTGGAGCGCCACCGGCACCAAGGCGCAACGCGAGCATCTTCTACTGCGCTTCTCGGGCTGGAACGATGCCATCACGACAATGCTCGACCGCCAGGAACAAGCGACCTTTTGGCCGCTCTACGAGGCAAGCGCCGGCCGCTGGCACAACGGCGGAAATGTTATCCTGATCGGCGACGCCGCTCATGCGATGATGCCCTTTGCGGCGCAAGGGGCCGCCATGGCTATCGAGGACGCCTACGAACTCGCCGGCATGGTGGCATCACATCCCCTCGCCGAGGCTCTCGATCTCTTCGAAAAGCATCGTCTGCCGCGAATCGCGCGCCTGCGCCAGCGCGCTGCCTTCAACCAATTTGCCTATCATGCCCGCGGACCGGTGCGGCTGGCACGCGATCTGGTTCTGTCCATGCGTCCGCCGCAAAGGCTCGCGGCGGATTTGGATTGGATCTACGGCTACCGCGCCATGGGCTGATCAGGCCTCTTTGGCGGCGGCAAGGCCTCTTTCGATATCGGCCTTGATGTCAGCGATGTCCTCAAGGCCGATCTGCAGGCGCAGGACCGGCCCTTCCGGCGGCGCCTTGCTGATGCGCCGGTCATTGAGATTGACGTGCAATGCCAGGCTTTCAAAGCCGCCCCAGGAATAGCCCAGGCCGAAAATTCGCAGCGCGTCGAGGAAGGCATGTGCCTTGGCCTTGAATTTCTCCGGACGGTCGACAGCCAAGATGAAGGAGAAGATGCCGCTCGACCCCTTGAAGTCGCGTTTCCAAAGCTCATGGCTCGGAAAACTTGGCAGCGCCGGATGCAGCACGCGGACGACGTCCTCGCGGCTCTCAAGCCAGTGCGCGATGGCGAGCGCGCTTTCCTGATGGCGCTCCAGGCGCACGCCCATGGTGCGCAGACCCCGCAGCACCTGATAGGCATCATCAGGTGCACCGCAGATGCCGAGCTGGATATTGGCTTCCTTCAACTGCTCCCAATGCGCGGCATTGGCGGATACGGTCCCCATCAAAATATCGGAGTGACCGGCCGGATATTTCGTCGCTGCATGAATGGAGATGTCGACGCCATGATCCAGCGGCTTGAAATAGAGCGGTGTCGCCCAGGTATTGTCCATGGTGACGACGCAGCCATGGCGATGGGCGGCGGTCGAAATCGCGGAAATATCCTGCATTTCAAAGGTGTTGGAGCCCGGTGCTTCCGTGTGCACCAGCCTGGTGTTCGGCTTGATCAACGCCTCGATTCCGGCGCCCACCAAGGGGTCGTAATATTCGACCTCGACACCGAGGCGCTTCAGCATGGTATCGCAGAAGATGCGCGTCGGCCCATAGACCGAATCGACGATCAGCGCGTGGTCGCCGGAGGACAGAAAGCCCAGGAAGGGGACGGTGATCGCCGCAAGGCCGGATGGCACCAGAATCGTTCCGGCCGATCCCTCCAGCGCGTCAATGGCCTCGCAAAGCGCATCGGTCGTCGGCGTTCCGCGTGTACCATAGGTATATTTCTGGTCGCGCAGTTCCATGGTTCGCGCATTCGGGAACAGCACGGTCGAGGCATGCACAACCGGCGGATTGACGAAACCATGGAAATCGGAGGGCGAATTACCGATGTGGGACAAACGCGTGTTGATGCCGGCGTTCTGCAGGAATGTGTCTTTGTCTTTCATGTCTGGGTATGCCTTTGGCGCTATGGAGACTTCGATTAGTGGCTGCCAAGCCTGGCGCGGTCAACCCCCGAACGATCCAGAAAGCGCTAATATTATGCGGAAGCTAAAATACCGGAATGACGAAATAATCCGTCATTTTTGCGCAGTTTTTTTGCAAAATGCTGCTCAATGAGAAGCCAACCGCCCGCTTTCGAACCGAAACAGGCGAAAACCCCGAATTATTCCTCAATAATTGGGGCAGCGTCTTGACCGGAAATGCATTTGCGACTGTGATAGCACCACTCGCACCGGGAGAGTGACGGACACGGTTCTCCGAGAGCCTGCTTCGGGGGCGATACGCTTTAACTATAAAACAATAGACAAAGGTAGGGAAAATGAAAAAGATTGCTCTCTCCGCATTCCTCGGAGTCGCAGCCTTGGCTTACACCGCATCGGGCGCTTCGGCTTCGACGCTAAGCGACGTGAAAGCTAAGGGCTTCGTGCAATGCGGCGTGAATCCTGGCCTTCTCGGCTTCGCACAGCCAGATGCATCCGGCAACTGGGCCGGCTTCGACATCGACTTCTGCAAGGCTGTGGCTTCGGCCGTATTCGGCGACCCGACCAAAGTGAAATACACCCCTCTCAGCGCCAAGGACCGCTTCACGGCATTGCAGTCCGGCGAAATCGACGTGCTGTCGCGCAACACCACCTGGACCATCAACCGCGACACGGCGCTCGGCCTCAAGTTCCGCCCCGTCACCTATTATGACGGCCAGGGCTTTCTGGTTCGCAAGGAGCTGAACGTGAAGTCGGCGCTCGAACTCTCCGGCGCGGCTATCTGCGTCCAGTCCGGCACGACGACCGAGCTCAACCTTGCCGACTATTTCAAGACCAACAACCTTCAGTACAATCCAGTGGTCTTCGATAAGCTCGAAGAAATCACGACGGCCTATGATTCCGGCCGTTGCGACGTCTTCACGACAGACCAGTCGCAGCTTTATGCCGTCCGCCTGACGTTGAAGAACCCGGACGATAACATCGTTCTTCCCGAGATCATCTCCAAGGAGCCGCTTGGCCCGGCCGTTCGCCAGGGTGACGACCAATGGTTTAACATTGTGAGCTGGACGGCCTATGCGCTCGTGAACGCTGAAGAGTTCGGCATCACCCAGAAGAACGTCGACGAGATGAAGAATTCGCCCAACCCGGATATCAAGCGCTTTCTCGGCGCCGAGCAGGGTTCCACGATCGGCACCGACCTCGGCCTGACCAACGATTGGTCCTACAACATCATCAAGGGCGTCGGCAATTACGGCGAAGTCTTCGACCGTAACATCGGCGCAGGCAGCCCGCTGAAGATCGCTCGCGGCATCAACGCGCTGTGGAACAAGGGCGGCATCCAGTACGCGCCTCCGGTGCGCTAATAGCCCAACTATCGGAGAAAGGCGGCAAACCGCCTTTCTCCCCTCAAGAAAACAAGCCTGAAACAGGCACATTGGGGAAAATTCTGCATGGCAATTACTGCAAATTCGCCTGAAGGTGAGCGTTCATCCATATCGGCAGCGCTATACGACCCCAAAGTCAGGGGTGTGTTTTATCAGGCCATCACGATTATCATTCTGGCTGGTATCTGCTGGTTCATCGTTACGAATACGATCGACAATCTGCGCGCATTGAACCGCTCTTTCGGATTTGGCTTTCTCGAAGGTCGCGCCGGTTTCAATCTCGGCCAGGCGCTGATCCCCTTTTCCAGCGATTCCACTAATCTCACCGCGATCGCCGTCGGTGTTCTCAACACGCTGCTCATATCGTTTGTTGGCATCATCGCTGCAACGATCGTCGGCTTTGTCGTCGGCATTGGCAGACTTTCGAGCAACTGGCTCATTGCCAAGCTCTCCCAGACCTATGTGGAAATCTTCCGCAATATCCCGCCGCTGCTCGTGATCTTCTTCTGGTACAGCGGCGTTCTGGTGCTGCTGCCACAGGCGCGCGATGCCGTACATCTGCCGTTTTACAGCTATCTCAGCAATCGCGGCCTCGCCTTTCCGAGCCCGATTTTCGCTGCGGGCATGTGGGCTGTCGGTGTTGCTTTTCTCGTAGCAATAGCTGTCGTATTTTTCGTGGCGCGCTGGGCGCATAAGCGTCAGGCGGCAACCGGACAGCAATTCCATACCATCTGGGTTTCGCTCGGCATCCTGATCGGCCTCCCACTGCTCGTCTTCCTGGTAGCGGGCATGCCGCTTTCCTTCGACTATCCGGTCGCCGGCAAGTTCAACCTCACTGGCGGAACGGTTGTCGGACCGGAATTCATCGCGCTTCTCCTGGCGCTTTCGCTCTATACCGCGTCCTATATTGCCGAGATCGTGCGCGCCGGCATTCGCGGTGTCCCGAAGGGGCAGTCGGAGGCGGCAGGCGCGCTCGGTCTTCGGGCGTCAGCCATCAACCGGCTTATCGTCATACCACAGGCAATGCGCATCATCATTCCGCCGCTGACGAGCCAATATCTCAATCTGATCAAGAACTCGTCGCTTGCCATCGCCATCGGCTATGCCGATCTCGTCGCCGTCGGCGGCGTGATCCTCAACCAGTCCGGCCGAGCGGTCGAAGTCGTCATCATATGGATGGTCCTCTATCTCGCCTTGAGCATCGTAACGTCGCTGTTCATGAACTGGTTCAACGCCAAGATGGCTCTGGTGGAGAGATAAGATGTCGAGCGTAGATCAAAACTTCGTCAGCAAGTCGCTTCTGTCGGCACAGCCGGCACCGGCCAGCGAACGAGGCGTGTGGCACTGGTTGAAAAAGAACCTCTTTGCCACGCCCAAGGACACCGTTCTGACTGTGCTTGCTATCGCCTTTCTTGCCTGGGCGATCCCGCATCTGGTCAATTGGCTGTTCGTACAGGCGGTTTGGAACGGAACCGACCGTACGTTCTGTGCCACCACGGTTCAGGGCGGAACGCAGCCGGACGGCTGGAACGCCGCCTGCTGGGCCTTCGTGCGTGCGAAATTCGTCATCTTCATGTTCGGCCTCTATCCGCCTGAAGGGCGCTGGCGGCCGGTGCTCGTCATAATCCTCGCGATCATTGCCTTCGCTCCGCTCCTGATGCCGTCGGTTCCCAGGAAAGGATTGAATGCGATCCTCGCATTTTTCGTGCTGCCGGTTATTTCGTTCTTCCTGCTCTATGGAGGCTTTGGCCTTAAAATCGTCGAAACGGAAAGATGGGGCGGGCTTTTGGTGACACTGGTGATCGCCTTCGTCGCGATCGCAGTCTCCTTTCCGTTCGGCATCCTGCTCGCGCTCGGCCGGCGTTCCAAGATGCCCATCGTTCGCATGCTGTGCGTCGGATTTATCGAAATCATCCGCGGCGTGCCGCTGATCACGGTGTTGTTCATGGCCAGCTACATGCTGCCGCTCTTCATGCCGCAGGGCTGGACGGTGGACAAGCTGCTGCGCGCCGTGGTCGGTGTTGCGATCTTCACCTCGGCCTATATGGCAGAAGTCATCCGTGGTGGCCTGCAGGCGATACCGAAGGGTCAATTCGAGGGTGCGGATTCGCTCGGCCTCGGTTACTGGCAGAAGATGCGGCTCATCATTCTGCCGCAGGCGATCAAGCTGGTCATTCCCGGTATCGTCAACACCTATATCGGCATGTTCAAGGACACGTCGCTCGTCGCGATCATCGGCATGTTCGATCTGCTCGGCATCGTCCGCCAGAACTTTGCGGATGCGACTTGGGCGAGCGCAGTGACACCCGTGACGGGTCTCGTTTTCGCCGGATTCGTTTTCTGGCTGTTCTGCTTCGGCATGTCGCGCTATTCAGGCTTCATGGAACGCCATCTCGACACTGGCCACAAACGATAAAAACTGAGGGAATAAAAATATGGCTGACGCCCAACCAAAAAAACTGACCATTTCCGACACGGAAGTCGCGGTTGAAATGATCAACATGAACAAGTGGTACGGCGATTTCCACGTGCTGCGCGACATCAACCTTAAGGTCATGCGCGGCGAGCGCATCGTTATTGCCGGGCCTTCCGGCTCGGGCAAGTCGACGATGATCCGCTGCATCAACCGCCTCGAGGAGCACCAGAAGGGCCAGATCATCGTCGATGGCACGGAACTGACGAATGACCTGAAGAAGATCGACGAAGTGCGCCGCGAAGTCGGCATGGTGTTCCAGCACTTCAATCTCTTCCCGCATCTGACGATCCTGGAAAACTGCACACTGGCGCCGATCTGGGTGCGCAAGATGCCGAAGAAGCAGGCCGAGGAGATCGCGATGCACTTCCTCACCCGCGTCAAGATTCCGGAGCAGGCGAAGAAATATCCTGGCCAGCTTTCCGGCGGTCAGCAGCAGCGCGTGGCGATTGCCCGTTCGCTCTGCATGAACCCGAAGATCATGCTGTTCGACGAACCGACCTCGGCGCTCGATCCGGAAATGATCAAGGAAGTGCTGGATACGATGGTGGGTCTGGCCGAAGAAGGCATGACGATGCTCTGCGTCACCCACGAAATGGGCTTCGCCCGCCAGGTCGCCAACCGCGTCATCTTCATGGACCAGGGCCAGATCGTGGAGCAGAATTCGCCAAAGGAATTCTTCGAACACCCGCAGCACGAACGCACCAAGCTGTTCCTGAGCCAGATCCTGCACTGAGCAGACCATGCGACAATCAAAAACCCGCTGGCTGTGGCGCCGTCGGCGGGTTTTTCTATGGCCATCTGGGATTCCGAAGCAGTCACGATTAACCATATTGACACTTGGCGAAAACCAGAACATTGTGTGAACAAATCAGGGCGAGCACAATGGCATCCGGCGAAAAATTCATTATCCTTCCTTATAAGAAGAACCGTGGAAATCTGGTCCCGGGAGAGATGCGGCAGGCGTCAAGCGCCGCCAGCGCTGAAAAGATCGCCTCTTCCATGTCTGCGCGTTTCGTCGGCGTTGCCGCCTATGCGGTCGTGGTCGATGAAGAGACCGGCGACATGACGTCCCCTCGCCTCCTGGCACGGCACGGGGAGATCGCCGAGCTGAACGTCGCCTGACCGATTGTTACTGCCGGGGGTTTTCGCCCGGCTCTGACGCACGCTCAGCGCGAAGGCTCACATCCTCAACATACCATAGCGCCCCGCCACAAACCCGATATACTGCCGCCCGTTGCGTGGGGATGCAGTTTTATAAGCATTGGGGTCAAGACGGGACGTGAAGAAAAGCGACAGGATAATCGCTGCGCTGGCGCTTCTCAGCGCAGCAATCATCGTCGTAAGAGTGATCGGTGCAATGGCCGGTTATGACCTCATCGACATGGCAGTGAATGCAACTAGACCGGCAGACGCCGGCGGGTGGCCGATGGAGGCGCATTGAGTCTGGCTCTGTTGCGGCGCTGTGTGCTGCAACGGACTGACAAATAGTGAGGGTGGGATAGTTGCGAAACGTGGCGTTGCTTAAGCGTATGACTTGAAGGCTCCAGACCACTTGCAACCCAACCGCCCGCCGATCAAAATGTCATTTGCAGACTTAATGGAAATTCCTGCTTTTCACCTTGAGTCGATTGATAGGCAGATCGGGAACTTGCGCCGAGCCCGTTCCCTAAAGCCTGAGACCGGACAGTCCACAAGTCTATCGCTCACCAAGTCAAGAGAGGACGGACAGAGCCATAGGAACCCGGTTGCGACCCGCTTGGAGCCAACTGATTGTCTCGTTGGACCCTCTCTGCCCATCGCCGACGGACGGCCGCTTTGTCTTTGGCGGTGGCAGGATCTGTCGATTTTCTCGCTTCTACGGAACCAGATTGTCCGCCGACCGTCGAGCAGGAAACAAAGAAAACAGCGGGAAAAATAATCAGAATGCCCAAGGCGACTGCCCTCGTGAGCCCGTAATAGATCGGCTGCATAGACATCCCTAATGCTCTCTTTGACCATCTGTCATAAAGAGGGATGTTATTCGATTTCGCATCGAGTGGAAACCAAAGGCTGTTCGGATTTCCGTGTGATGGACAGTAACCGGTACTCCGGCCCCATGTTATCCTCGCCGCCCTATCGTTCGCCGCGTATCACAAGCTATATCGCAGCCTCGTGGTGGCTCAGGCTCGGCATCGAAATCGAGCGCATCAAGCCAGGCAATCCGCAGCAGAACGGCCGCCACGAACGCATGCATCTCACACTGAAGCTGGAAACCACCAAGCCAGCCGGCGCCAATTTCCTGCAGCAGCAGGCCCGCTTTGACGATTTTGTCGAAGAATTCAACACAGAGCGGCCACACCAAGCCCTTGACATGGCTTGCCCGGCAGAGCGCTACCACACGTCACCACGACCCTATCGCGGCCTGCCAGAGCTCGACTATCCGTTCCACGACCAGACCGTTACCGTCACAACATGCGGCCGCATCTGCTATAAGCGAAAGAAGATCAATCTCAGCCTGGTCTTTGCCGGGCAGGCCGTTGGAATCAAACAGGTCGAAGACCACATCTGGCTCGCAAGCTTCATAGATTACGATCTGGGATACTTCGATGACGAGACATGCAGGCTCGAACCGCTGCCGAACCCTTTCGGCCCAAAAGTGTTACCTATGTCTCAGGAATAAACCGTAACCCATGTGTCCAGAACGGACCCAAAAGGAGATGGCGACCCCTGCAGGATTCGAACCTGCGACCACCTGCTTAGAAGGCAGGTGCTCTATCCAGCTGAGCTAAGGGGCCCGAAAAACCAAGCCGCCGCGAACCGCTCGCGGCCGACAACACATGCCTGAAACTTCCATCAAACTCAATGGCCATGAGTTCAACGAGTGGGATTAGTGAGTCCAGGGCTGGATGCGATTGAACCGGAAGTTATCGGTATAGGAAACCACCTGGCGGTTGGCGTCCTTGGGAGCGAGAACACGATATTCGATGCCGTTGCGCTGGGCATAGGCCTCGGCCTGCTCCTGCGTCTCGAAGGTCAGCTTGAGCTGCTGGCGCGTATCGGCCGACGAAGTATAGCCCATGATCGGATCGATCTTGCGCGGAATTTCCTGATCGAATTCCAGAACCCACAAATGGGTCTTGGCCTTGCCGGATTGCATCGCGGTTTTTGCGGGACGGTAAATCTTAGCAGGCATCGCTGCAGCGCCTCCGGATAAGCGGGACAGTCCCGCTTTTGCTTCTCTGGTCTTCGCTCGGCCCGATGAAGGCGGAGCATTGTGGGGATTTGCTTAGCCGCGAATCCCTTTGTTTTCAAGCAAAAAGGCGGCCGGGCCTCATCCCAATTCATCGATATCAGGCAGAACTTAAATGGTCGGAGTGGAGAGATTCGAACTCCCGACCCTCTGGTCCCAAACCAGATGCGCTACCAGACTGCGCTACACTCCGTACCTATACGCATACCCCTCTAGGAGATCGCGTCGCTCCGCTTTGCAGAACGAGTGCGGAGATACACGGTTCATTCCCGTGCTGCAACAGCTAAAATGGCGTCGAAGCGCCGATCCCCGGGGAAATCTATTTGCCGAGCTTGGCGGAAATCGTGGCGCTGGTCACCTTGTCGCCGACGGCAAGGCCGAGTTTTCTGGCGATGCCGCCGTTCAGCTCGATGACGTAAAGCACCGGTCCGCCGGAATTGATGATCTCTTCCGAAAAGGGTACGGCGTTTTCCTGAATGTGCGTGATGGCGCCGCTCTTGTCCAGAAAGAGCATGTCGAGCGGCAGCACTGTATTTTTCATCCACATCATGACGGGGCGTGGCGCACCGAAATCGAAAAGCATACCGTGATCAGCCGGCATGCTCTTGCGATACATCAGGCCGAACTCAAGCTGCGGCTCGGTCAAGGCCAATTCCACGGTGAATTTGTGCGTGACACCCTTTGCCGTTTTGATCGACAACGGCTCCGAATCGAATTTTACCGATTTTTCGCTGGTCGCCTGCGCAGCGAAGGTAGGAGCGGATGCCCCGACAAGAAAAAGCGCCACGATGGCGCTCTTCAAAACAACGGAAAACGTAGTTCTCGTCATATCAATGCGGCCGCGTTACCGGGCTCGGCGCATCCGGATGGATTTCCGCGGCCATCAGTCCCTTCTCGCCCGGTCCGAAACGGACGAGAACCACCTGCCCCGGCCGCAACTCCGCCAGACCGAAACGACGCAGCGTTTCCATATGCACGAAGATGTCCTCCGTGCCTTCACCGCGCGTCAGGAAACCAAATCCCTTGGTGCGGTTGAACCACTTGACCAAGGCGCGTTCCAGGCCGCTTGTCGCCGTGACCTGGACATGGGTGCGCACTGGCGGCATCTGCGAGGGGTGCACGGCGGTCGACTGATCCATGGAGAGAATTTTGAAAGCCTGATAACCGCGTTCACGACGCTGGACCAGCGCAACGATGCGCGTCCCTTCGAGAATGGTCTGATAGCCGTCGCGACGCAGGCATGTCACATGCAACAGGACGTCCTGCATACCATTGTCCGGCACGATGAAGCCAAAACCTTTGGCGACGTCGAACCATTTGACGACGCCGGAGATTTCGATGAGCTCGACGGCCTCGCCCGACATCTCTCCGAAGTCGACGATTCCCTTCGATGAAATTCTGTCACCCATCTTAGCCAGCCCTCGATTACGCGTCACACTGTTACAGTTAATTGATTCCTTGAAATCAAGATTAACATCTTGGTAACGGAAATGCGCAAGTCCTAGTTTTCGTTTATTCCCATCCGTAGATTAGCGCGCCGAGTCTTGCCTGAAGCTGGTGTCTCGTTTCATGATCGTCTCAGCACAAACATTAGAGAGGAAACAGAATGCGTTATCTCCACACCATGGTCCGCGTTACCGATCTCGACGCCTCACTGCACTTTTATAGCACTCTCTTCGGCCTCACCGAAACCCGTCGCTACGAAAACGAGAAAGGCCGTTTCACACTCGTTTTCCTTGCTGCCAGCGAGGATGTAGAGGCCTCACGAAGCAGCGGCGCCCCCAGTCTGGAGCTTACCTACAACTGGGACCCTGAGGAGTATACCGGAGGACGCAACTTCGGTCACCTCGCCTATGAGGTCGATGACATCTACGCAATCTGCCAGACGCTTATGGACAATGGCATTACAATCAATCGGCCGCCGCGCGATGGTCACATGGCTTTCGTGCGTTCTCCCGACGGCATTTCCATCGAGATCCTGCAGAAGGGCGCGAACCTGGCTCCGGCTGAGCCCTGGGCTTCGATGCCCAATACTGGCGCCTGGTAAAGCGCTAGCTTTCGCGAGGCTTACGGCGCGCGCGGAGCCATCGGTTTCGCGCTTGCCGGCCATACCCGCTCTCCGGCATGCTTGGGACGACTCGAAGCATCATGCATCGGATTTCGTGCGGTCGTCGTTCCCAGTTAACGCCGCATGACATCATCGTCCCTCGCAAGAGGCCGTTCCGGTGCCAACTTTTCAGCGGGGAACGTCCTTTGTGCGATCGGCAGATTTTATCCGGCAATAAAAAGCTCGCAAGCACTATTGCCATTGCCATGTCATTTGTAATGCTCGCCGGCTGCGCGACCACAGGCGGTAACCCAAAACAGACGGCCGAAGCCGAGCCGCAGCCCAGCGCTGCCGAACAGCTTGCCGATGCTCTCAACACCAAGGCCGAAGCGAAACGGCAAAAGGGTGATGTCGCCTATCGCGATCCGCTGGTACACAGCGTGCATGGCACACGTCAGCAGATGGTTGCCGAAGAGACGAGCAGTCAATCCTTCTTCCCGCCGGCCCCGGCCGGAGCAACACCTATGGCTACCGACGCGCCGGCCGGCAWTGCCGGCCTGGTGACGCAGCCAACGGGCGTCAACGCCAACAGAAGCAGCATCTATTCGGCGCCGGCACCGATTGCCGTCAATCCGGACGGAACGCTGGCCAATACCCAGCCGGGACAGTCGCAAGGAATCACGCCGATCATGCGCAGCGTCTACAGCATGCCGCCCGGTGCAATGCAAAATGCCACGCCTCAGCAAAGCAATGGCGGAATGCCCGTCGATCAAACGTCGCAGGCGGTGATTCCGCCACCCGTCATCCGCAATGCCGCCTCCGCATCGGGAAGTCCGATGAAGCCGACAGCGGACGCCACGCCCTCGAAAATACTGCCCGCCCGCGGCTCCAATGGCCGCAGGATTGACAGCAAGGAAGCCCTGATGCTGGCGCATATCGTTGCTTCGAAGGGCCAGGGTCAGGACGGCAAGCCGCTGATTACGCAGCCGCAGAGCGGCGCGGGCCTCTAAGCCCGCCTCATCTGCAAATCTCCGCAACATGCTGTTAAGGCATGCTTATTCAAACTTCGCCGAAGCGTTACGCTTCTGTCATTTTTTCCAGAAAAAAGCGAAATAGGCGCTTGCGGGAATGAAATCCCCCCGCTATAAGCGCGCCACACAACAGCACGCGCCCTTCGTCTATCGGTTAGGACGACAGATTTTCATTCT
Organism: Rhizobium sp. BR 362; assembly: GCF_036528765.1. Lineage (NCBI taxonomy): Bacteria > Pseudomonadati > Pseudomonadota > Alphaproteobacteria > Hyphomicrobiales > Rhizobiaceae > Rhizobium > Rhizobium sp. BR 362. Next base: position 44,735 of record NZ_JARWGH010000027.1, read on the forward strand.
GTAAAGAGGGGTTCGACTCCCCTAGGGCGTGCCACTGTTTCCCCCACTTCCAGAACAAGACTAGGCACCGGGTCGGCGATCGACCCCAAGTACAAACTCGCTCGTCATCAGCCAAACTTACGGCAATGACCGTGATTGTTGAAAAGTCTGACGCAAGGCAAGCGTCGGCGGGCGAATCCCGTTTCCCGGCAAGGCCCTATCCGGTCTACTCGGGGTAGACTGGAACGTCCTCCGGCTCCGGCTTGTTGAAAAGGATGAATACCAGGGGGTTGCCCGGCTCGGACATTGCATCGATGCGCTGACCCGTTATCTCTCCGGCCACGCCGCTTGTGTACTCCGCAACCACCTCGCCGAAACTATTGCGCTGGATAGCAACCTTCTGTCCGGCTCCGACCTTATCATTGAGTTTGACCAGATGCTCAACGAGCCCGCCCGCGGTGGCCAGGATCGGGAACGCGCTGTTACCGACAAAGACCGTCACGTCCTTGCCTGTGCGGCCCATAGGCCCGGCAACGATGCCGTGATACTTGAGGACGTTCATTGTACCTTCCACGAAGAGCGAGATCATTTCGAGGTCCAAGACGCGCGCAGCACCGATTTCCGGCGTGAAGGACGGGATGCCCACGTCCATAAAAGCGTTGTGCAAGACACCGGGATATACATGATTATCAAAGACCTGGCTGACGGGATACAACTCCACCATCGCCTTGACCTCGGGCACATCCATTCCGCCAATATTGAAGGCGGTGACTTCAAATCCGGTCGTCCCGGTGTGGAAATCGATCGCGAAGTCGGCGTTTGCCGCAGCAGCCGGTTGAACAGAAGCCCGGCGTGTCGGCTGGCTGCAGTGGCGCCGTTCTCGTTCCCAGGCCACTCTCGATTCATATCGATCAGATCGACGCCTCTGCCCTGATTGGGCCATCTGCGTTGCATGTTTTCCAGGGCCGGGCGGGACACGTCCGTGACCGCCATCACAGTGCCTGACATCTGCGCCGGGTCGAGCTGGTTCATCACGACCTGGACGGTATGCATGGAACTCATCTCATCGCCATGCACGCCACTGGTCAGGACACCGCGCTTGCCCGGCTTTGCGCCCTTGGCGACCGTCACAGACACGTACCAGTACTGTCCGGTCGGCATCTCAACACCCCGGAAATACAAGAGGTGCTTCTTGCCGGGCTCCAGGTCGTTGACATCAAGCGCGCTGACGACCTTTTTGCCTTCGATAACATCGCCGACATAGACCGTTCCGGATAGTGGATTGGCAGGAGGTGTCGCTGCCTGGGCGTTCGCCGCACCGGCGTTAACAGTGATGGCGGCTGTTGCTACGGCGCCGACCGTGGCAATGGATGCCATTATCAGATCGCGGCGATCGATGCCGCTTACAGACTTGTCCGGCATGATGGGATCCTTTGTGATTGTGAAAGGCAAAATTCGTGCGGCAGCACGGCATGCATATCGGTCGCAAAATCCCGCTCAACTTAAAATACTGGTATGCTGGCGAATTCGCAAGGTTGCACGATTACTGCAAGACCTATGTCGGGGGTTGCGATCAATGATCCAGCTTCCGCTTGCGGCGGCTTTGCGCTATTCCTATATGGACGCAAGCGCAGCCTGCGCCCTTCGTCTATCGGTTAGGACGACAGATTCTCATTCTGTAAAGAGGGGTTCGACTCCCCTAGGGCGTACCAATCGGAGCCATTGCGAGCTTTTCCACAATTGCCTCGAAAAATCTGGCTCTACCCATGGATTTTTCTCGATTTTCCGCTTGCGGGAACAAAAGGTGCTGACTATAAGGGCGCCACAGCACGCGCCCTTCGTCTATCGGTTAGGACGACAGATTTTCATTCTGTAAAGAGGGGTTCGACTCCCCTAGGGCGTGCCACTGCTTCCCCTTCCCTAAATCTCTGATTTCGCATCATGAAAGCGACGATTTCCGTTTGCAGCTCACGGTGCCTTTGCGGCGTCCATGACACGCAACTGCACACGCCTTGCGCCCTGCCAATGATCGGCGCCGAGCGTGCCGGCGACGTGGATCTGTGATCCGCGGGAAGAGAGCAGCAGTTCGCCGAGGGGCGTTTCAACGGCGCGGAAGGCGATGCCGTCGAGGCGACCGCCGTCCTGGGCTTCCAGGGTGACCTTGATGTGAGATTGGCCGACGAGGCGTGAATCGCGCAGGCGGTGGCTTGGGAGAGCGAAGATCGGCTGCGGATGGCCGGAGCCGTAGGGGCCGGCGGTTTCGAGCTGGTCGACCAGTTCCACCGTCGCGCCGCCGGCACCGAGCGCGCCGTCGATTTTCAGCGTTTCGTTGGCGACGAGGCCGGCGACTTGCCTCTCCGCCTTCTCCGTGAAGAAGGAGCGGAGCCTGCCGAGATTGGCGCGCTCGACCGTCAGGCCCGCCGCCATGGCATGGCCGCCGCCTTTGACGAGCAGGCCAGCATCGACGGCGGCGCGCACCATGCGGCCCATGTCGAAACCGTTGATCGAGCGGCCCGAGCCGGTACCCCGTCCCATCGAATCGAAGGCGATGGCAAAGGCCGGGCGGCGGAACTTGTCCTTCAGCCGGGAGGCGATCAGGCCGACGATGCCAGGGTGCCAGTTCTCTCGCGCCGTGACGATAACGGAGGCTCCATCGCCGTTGCCATATTCGGCCAGCGCTTCAGCTTCCGCCTCCTGCAGCATGGCGGCTTCCATCGCCTGGCGCTCGCGATTGAGATCATCCAGCCTTTCGGCGATCGTCTCGGCCTCAGAGGCAACGTCCAGCGTCAGCAGCCGGGCGCCAAGCGCCGCATCGCCGATGCGCCCGCCGGCATTGATGCGCGGGCCGATCATGAAGCCGAAGTGGTAAGGGCTTACAGGGCCACCGAGCCCCGCCTTGCGAAATAGGGCAGCAAGACCCGGATTGCCCTGATGACGCGCCGCAATCAGGCCCTTGACGACATAGGCGCGGTTCAGCCCTTTCAGCGGCACGACATCGCAGACCGTTGCGAGCGCGACGATATCGAGCCAGGCAAGCAGGTCGATGGAGCGGACCCGGGTATCGCCCGCCTCGCGCAATAGCCGCAGGGCCGCGACCAGGACCATGAAGACAACGCCGGCGGCGCAGAGATGTCCCTGCCCCGACAGATCGTCCTCGCGATTCGGATTGACCAGCGCGTGGCAATGCGGCAGCTCGTGCGCAACCTGGTGATGATCGATGACGACGACGTCGATATTGCGAGCCTTCGCCGCTTCCAGCGATTCGAAGCTGGTGGAACCACAGTCGACGGTGACGATCAGGGTGGCGCCATTATCGATAAGCTGGTTGATGGCAGCGGGATTCGGCCCATAGCCTTCAAAGATGCGGTCAGGAATATAGATGCTGGCCGGCACGCCGAAATGACTAAGGAAGCGATAGAGCAGCGCCGACGATGCTGCGCCGTCGACGTCGTAATCACCGAAGATCGCGACCGTCTCGCGCGCCTTGACGGCGCGCAGCAGCCGTTGCGCCGCCTTCTCGCAGTCCGTCAGCAGATGGGGGTCGGGCATCAGGCTGCGGATGGTGGGGTCGAGGAAGGCCATGGCCTCTTCGAGGCCGACGCCGCGGCCGGCGAGAACGCGGGCAATCAGATCTGGCAGCCCGTGGGTTTGAGCGATGGCCAGCGCCCGATTCTGCCCGGCCTGGTCGAGCCGGGAAACCCAGCGATTGCCGGAGACGGAGCGCTCGACGCCCAGAAATGCCCGCTGCACAGGATCTGCCGGCTGTTCCACCATCTCTCCCAGAATTGGACGGCCCGCTTCCGCTTTACCGGAACGGGCCTTGATCGTCAGATTATTCCTTCGGCCGCTCGATGCGGATGACCTGCGGTTCGCCGACGAGATAGCCCTCGGTTTTGATCGAGGCGACCGCCTTGCGTACCGAATCCTCCGTCGTCGCATGGGTGACAAGGATGATCGTCTGATGGTGGGCCGGCGCCAGGTGCTGCGTTGCGCGCTGCACGATCGATTCGAGCGAGATGTGGTTTTCCGCCATGCGGGTCGCGACGCTGGCGAAAACGCCGGTGCGGTCGAGAACGGTCAGGCGGATGAAATAGCCGCCCTCGTGGCTCTGCATCTGCGCCTTGCGATAGGGCTCCAGCGCCTTGGCGGGATGGCCGAGCACCGGCACGCGCTGCGCGCCCGGCTGGCTCTTGGCGATGTCGGCGATGTCGCCAAGTACGGAAGAAGCCGTGGCGTTGCCGCCGGCGCCGGGCCCGACCATCAGCAGTTCGCCGAGAATGTCCGATTCGACCGCGACGGCATTGGTGACGCCGTCGACCTGGGCGATGACCGATTCGAGCGGCACCATGGTCGGGTGAACGCGCTGTTCGATGCCGCTCTCCGTGCGCTGGGCTACGCCGAGCAGCTTGATGCGGTAACCGAGGTCGGCCGCGGCGCGGATGTCCTCGATGGAAATATTCGTGATTCCCTCGAGATAGATATCGTCGGCCGCGATGCGATTGCCAAAGGCAAGCGTTGTCAGAATGGCGAGCTTATGCGCCGTGTCGTTGCCCTCGATGTCGAAGGCCGGGTCGGCTTCGGCATAACCGAGACGCTGAGCTTCCTTCAGGCAATCGGCGAAGGAAAGGCCCTCTTTCTCCATCCGGGTCAGGATGTAGTTGCAGGTGCCGTTCATGATGCCGTAGACGCGCGAGATCGTGTTGCCGGTCAGGGATTCCCGCAGCGCCTTGATGACGGGAATGCCGCCGGCGACCGCCGCTTCGAAGTTGAGCAGCGCCCCCTTCTCTTCGGCAATCTCGGCCAGTTCGACGCCATGATAGGCAAGCAGCGCCTTGTTGGCGGTGACGACATGCAGGCCGCGGGCAAGGGCTGCGCGCACGGCCGCGTTGGCTGCCCCTTCGGCACCGCCGATCAGCTCGACGAAGACGTCGATGTCGGCCTTCTGCGCCAGGTCGACCGGACCGCCGAACCATTCGATGCCGGTCAGGTCGATGCCACGATCCTTGGTGCGATCGCGGGCAGTGACGGCGACGATCTTGACGGGACGGCCGCAGGTAACGGCAAGCTCGTTGGCGCGGCTTTGAATGATACGGACAAGCGAGGCACCAACGGTGCCCAAGCCCGCAATGCCGATTTTGAGGGCATCTGCCATGAGGAATTCCTGATCAATGTCTTGGGGCACGGCAGCCGCGGGAACGGCTGCCGTGTAAAATTAAGAGCGATGAGCGTTGAGCGAAATGACGTTGTGCATGGTCTCATCCGCGGTCGAGAGGAAGCGCTTCAGATTGCGCGCCGCCTGGCGGATGCGATGCTCGTTCTCGACCAGCGCGATGCGGACGTAATCGTCGCCCTGCTCGCCGAAGCCGATGCCGGGCGCCACCGCAATATCGGCTTTCTCGACCAGAAGCTTCGAGAACTCCAGCGAACCGAGATGACGGAATTTTTCCGGGATCTTCGCCCAGGCAAACATCGTCGCTGCCGGCGGCGGCACGTCGAAGCCGGCCTTGCCGAAGCTGTCGACCAGCACGTCACGGCGGCGCTTATAGATATTGCGGACTTCCGCGATATCAGAGCCGTCACCGTTCAGCGCATGCGTTGCCGCCACCTGGATCGGCGTGAAGGCACCGTAGTCGAGGTAGGATTTGACGCGCGTCAAAGCCGCGATCAGACGTTCGTTGCCGACGGCAAAGCCCATGCGCCAGCCGGGCATGGAGAAGGTCTTCGACATCGAGGTGAACTCGACGGTGACGTCCATTGCGCCCGGAACCTCCAGGACGGATGGCGGCGGGTCGTCGTTGAAGTAGATTTCCGAATAGGCAAGATCCGACAGCACGATGATGTCGTGCTTCTTGGCGAAGGCGACGACTTCCTTGTAGAAATCCAGCGTCGCGACATAGGCCGTCGGGTTGGACGGATAGTTCAGGATCAATGCCAGTGGTTTCGGAATCGAGTGGCGCACGGCCCTTTCCAGCGGCGGAAAGAAGCTGTCGTCCGGCTCGACCTGCATCGAGCGGATGACGCCGCCAGCCATCAGGAAGCCGAAGGCATGGATTGGGTAGGTGGGATTCGGGCAAAGGATGACGTCGCCCGGCGCCGTGATCGCCTGCGCCATGTTGGCGAAGCCTTCCTTGGAGCCGAGGGTGGCGACCACCTGCGTATCCGGGTTGAGCTTGACGCCGAAGCGGCGGGCATAATAGGCGGCCTGTGCGCGGCGAAGCCCAGGAATGCCCTTGGACGAGGAATAGCGATGCGTGCGCGGGTCCTGGACCACCTCGCAGAGCTTGTCGACGATCGCCTTGGGGGTCGGAAGGTCCGGATTGCCCATGCCGAGGTCGATGATGTCGGCCCCGCCCGCTCGCGCGCTGGCCTTCAAACGGTTGACCTGTTCGAAGACGTAGGGCGGCAAGCGCCGGACTTTATGAAACTCTTCCATTTCTTTCCCCATGGGACAGCGGCCCTCACAACCGCAATGAAGTTCGTCGATCTCCCGGTGAGCCGCGATACGAACTCCGGAATCGCGGCGCCGCAACTATACTGACGCGAAGGATACGGTGAATCTTTGGCGGTTATAGACGCTATGCGCTATCAACCAGGAAGAAACATCGAAATTCAGCCTAGCTGAACGCTTTGCGGCCAAATCACCTGAAACGCAAGGCTAATTCTCAGTCGGCGCCGGGGTCTGGCTTGGCTCGGCGCTCTGCTGCTTAATCTGCGACAGCGTATCCTGGCCGTGTTCGGCCGCGAGCTTGCGCATGTCCGCCACACGTTTCTGATATTCGGCCTCGGAAATCGCGCCGGATTTGCGCTGCGCGCCGAGCGCTGTCAGTTGCTTGCCGATATCGGCCGCCTGCTGGTCGTTGATCTGGACATTGGCCGCCGTCGGGGGAGCATTGAAGGAGGGATAACCATCCTTGTAGTGCTGCTGCGTGTTGCCTTCATCCACCGGTTTGCCTTCAGCGGACTTGACGACGACAGCCTGTGGAGCCTGCTTGCTCTTGGCAAAGGCCGCCTTTTCCTCAGGCGTCGTGCAGCCGGCAAGCGCCAGTGCGAGAATGCCGCACAAAGCGCCACAGAGTACGGAATACCGGTTGAGTCTTGCCACCATGCCGCCGCCCATATTGTCGTCCTGCTCTATTTCTAGCCGTGGGTTGCGACTGTTAAATTTGTCGCAGCGGCAAAGCAAGAGCAGGGTTGCGTTTCATTCGACTTGTATTCCTTTTCCTGCAAGATGTACAAATAGAAAACAAAAGTGAGCTGCCGCCGGGAGGATGATGCGTGACCGACAGCAAGCGGGACAACAGTGAAGGCAACGGCACCTTTCCCGGCTTCGACCCGAAGTCGGTCGAGCCTTACATCGTCAAAGATCCGGAGGCGATGGCCGTAAACTTTGCCCGCGCGCTGGAAAATCTCGGCAAGGCTGCTTCCGCCTGGCTTGCTCCACGCGAGCGCGGCGAGAAGGTCGACACAGTCGCCGATCCGATGACCGACGTAGTCAAGACGCTTTCCAAGGTGAGCGAATATTGGCTTTCCGATCCGCGCCGGACATTGGAGGCACAGACCAATCTGCTATCCGGCTATTTCGGTCTATGGACGAAAACCATGCAGCGCCTCAGCGGCGATTCGTCCGCCGCGCCTGAACCCGAACCGATCAAGGACAAGCGCTTCGCCGACGAGGATTGGCAGAAAAATCCTTTCTTTGATTTCCTGCGCCAAACCTATCTCCTGACCGCCGGTTGGGCAGACAAGCTGGTTACCGATGCCGAAGGACTGGACGAGCACACGCGCCACAAGGCCTCCTTCTACACCAAGCAGATCACCGCGGCGCTGTCGCCGACCAATTTCGTTGCCACCAATCCGCAGCTCTACCGCGAAACCGTCGCTTCGAATGCCGAGAACCTCGTGCGCGGAATGAAGATGTTTGCCGAGGATATCAGCGCCGGTCACGGCGAATTGCGCTTGCGCCAGACGGACATGACGAAATTTGCCGTCGGGCGGGACATGGCACTGACACCCGGCAAAGTGATCGCCCAGAGCGAAGTCTGCCAGGTCATTCAATACGAGGCAGCGACGGACAAGGTGCTGAAGAGGCCGTTGCTGATCTGCCCGCCCTGGATCAACAAATTCTACATTCTCGATCTCAACCCGCAGAAATCCTTCATCAAATGGTGTGTCGGACAGGGGCATACCGTCTTCGTCATTTCCTGGGTGAACCCGGATAAGCGCCACGCAGCCAAGGATTGGACGTCCTATGCCCGCGAAGGCATCGATTTCGCGCTGGCGACGATCGAAAAAGCAACCGGCGAGAAGGAGGTCAACGCCGTCGGTTATTGCGTCGGCGGCACGCTGCTGGCGGCAACGCTCGCTTTGCACGCCAAGGAAAAGAATAAGCGCATCAAGACCGTGACCTTTCTGACCACGCAGGTCGATTTCACCTTTGCCGGCGACCTCAAGGTCTTCGTCGATGAAGAGCAGATCTCCGCGCTGGAAGAGCAGATGAAAGCGGTCGGCTACCTCGAGGGCTCGAAAATGGCGACGGCGTTCAACATGTTGCGCGCCTCGGAGCTGATCTGGCCCTACTTCGTCAACAGCTATCTGAAGGGCCAGGAACCCTTGCCCTTCGATCTCCTGTTCTGGAATGCCGATTCCACGCGAATGGCCGCCGCCAACCATTCGTTTTATCTGCGCAATTGCTATCTCGACAACGCTTTGAGCCAGGGCAAGATGGTGCTCGCCGGCAAAAAGCTGTCGCTGAAGGACGTCAAGATACCCGTCTATAATCTGGCAACGCGCGAGGATCACATTGCGCCGGCGAAATCCGTCTTCATTGGCAGCCAGTTCTTCGGCGGGCCGGTGGAATTCGTGGTGACCGGATCCGGTCATATCGCCGGCGTCGTCAACCCGCCGGACAAGCACAAATACCAGTTCTGGACGGGTGGCGCGGTCAAGGGCGACTATGACCAATGGCTGAGCGAAGCGAAGGAGACGCCGGGCTCCTGGTGGCCGCATTGGCTCGAATGGGTCAAAAGCAACGACAGCCGCATGGTTCCCGCCCGCAAGCCCGGCGGCGCAGCGCTGAACGCCATCGAGGAAGCCCCCGGCAGCTTCGTCATGGAGCGCGCCTAAGCGGCGATCTCCATGCTGTTCAACCCACCCCTCGTCCCCGCGCGGCTGATCGCCCGCTATAAACGCTTTCTCTTCGATGCCGAGCTGGAAAGCGGCGAGATCATCACCGGCTCCTGCCCGAACACCGGCTCGATGCAAGGCCTGACGACGCCGGGTTCGCGCATCTGGCTTTCCGAACATGAAAGTCCGAAGCGTAAATATCGTCACGTCTTCGAAATGATCGAAGCCGATGGCACCATTGTCGGAGTCAACACCGCCATGCCGAACCGGCTGGCGGCAGAGGCGATCGCTTTGCACCAGATTTCCGACCTCGGCGATTACACGACCGTCCGGCGCGAGCAAAATTATGGCCGCAATTCGCGCATCGACCTGCTCTTGACCGACCCTCTGAGGACAACCACCTATGTCGAAGTCAAGAATGTGCATTTCATGCGCCAGCCGGGCCTTGCCGAGTTTCCCGATACGGTGACAGCTCGCGGCGCCAAGCACCTGGAAGAACTCGGCGATATGGCGGAGGCAGGATACAGGGCCGTCATGCTGTTCGTGATCCAGCGCCACGACTGCCATCGCTTTCGCGTCTGTGGCGATCTCGATACCGTTTATGCCGTGGCGTTCGAGCGAGCTCTGAAGCGCGGCGTTGAAGTCTATGCTGTCAAATGCAAGGTTTCACCGACGGAAATAACGCCCGCTGGGTTGATCCCGATAGACGAACCCGGCATAGCTGCATTAAATACCAGTATAAAGATTTCTGCTGAAGGCTGATCATGGTGAATTACATCGAAGCGGCAACGGCGCCGTCGAAAAATACAGGCGCCATCCGCCTCTACGGCACGGATGCTTTCGCAGGAATGCGCAAGGCATGCCAGTTGACCGCCCGCTGCCTCGACGAACTTGCTGGGATCGTCGGACCTGGCGTGCCGACCGATGTCATCGACCGCTTCGTCTTCGAATTCGGCATGGATCACGGCGCCTACCCGGCGACGCTGAATTATCGCGGCTACATGAAATCTTCCTGCACGTCGATCAATCACGTCGTCTGCCACGGCATTCCGAACGACAAGCCGCTGCGCGACGGCGATATCGTCAATATCGACGTGACCTATGTGCTCGATGGCTGGCATGGTGATTCCAGCCGCATGTATCCGGTCGGCGAAATCAAGCGCTCGGCGGAGCGGCTGCTGGAAGTGACCTATGAATCGCTGATGCGCGGAATTGCCGCCGTGCGTCCCGGCGCTCGGACGGGTGCCATAGGCGAAGCGATCCAGGCCTATGCCGAAGCGGAGCGCTGCTCCGTCGTCCGGGACTTCTGCGGCCACGGCGTCGGCAGCCTCTTTCATGATTCACCGAACATCCTGCATTACGGCCGCGCCAGCGAGGGGCCGGAACTGCGCGAAGGCATGATCTTCACCATCGAGCCGATGATCAACCTCGGGCGACCGCATGTGAAAGTGCTTGGCGACGGCTGGACGGCGGTCACGCGCGACCGTTCGCTGTCTGCGCAGTACGAGCACACCGTCGGCGTTACCGCCACGGGCTGCGAGATCTTCACCCTGTCGCCTGGCGGTCTCGATCGTCCCGGCCTGCCGCCGTTGCAGGGATAATACATGGCGAAGCGGCCGGCTTCCTCCTCCGGACATGGTGACGTGCCCGTCGATAACGGCGGGGTGGATGGTCTTGAAGACGCATCCCTTTTCGACGAGCGACTGTTTTTCGCCCATCAACCCGCCAAGGCCGCGCTGCGCGACAAACCGGCAAAACCGCCGAGCACGCCAACCAATGCCGAAGCCCATTATCACGGGCACCGCGAAAGGCTGCGCAATCGCTATCGCGATGGCGGCGATGGGGCGCTTGCCGATTACGAAATTTTGGAACTCCTGCTGTTTCGGCTGATTCCGCGCCGCGACACCAAGCCTATCGCCAAGGCGCTGCTTGCCCGCTTCGGCACGCTTGGTGGCGTGTTCGGCGCGCCGGCCAATCTGCTGCAGGAGATCAGCGGGGTCGGCGAAGCCGTGGCGCTGGATCTGAAACTGGTGGCGAGCGTTGCACAGCGCATGCTGAAAAGCGAGCTGGCCGGCAAGCCGGTGCTCTCTTCCTGGAAAGCTTTGATCGACTACTGCCACACAGCCATGGCGCACGAGACGCGCGAACAGTTTCGCATCCTGTTTCTCGACAAGCGCAATGCCCTGATCGCCGACGAGGTGCAGGGTTTAGGCACGGTCGACCATACGCCGGTCTATCCGCGCGAAGTGGTCAGACGAGCGCTCGAAGTGTCAGCCACCGCGGTGATTCTCGTCCACAATCACCCTTCCGGTGACCCCACTCCCTCGCGCGCCGATATCGATATGACGAAGACGATCATCGACACGGCCAGCCCTTTGGGCATCACCGTTCACGATCATATTATCATCGGCAAGAACGGCCATGTCAGCTTCAGAGCACTGCGGCTGGTCTGAATCGCACCCTTCGGATACATTAAAACGTTAGAATATCCACGTAATGCTTTGCTTTTGTTATATTGCTCGGCATCAGTAATGCTCTGAAGCATCGATCGTTTCCAGCCTCGGACCTCTCCTCAGCATTTCAGGTATTTGTCAGGATGATCTGACAGAACGGCAACGCATCCAGATCGGCGTGTCTGCCGGCGGAAGCGCTTGTTTTGTTTACGTCTTATCCGTCTGAAGTGTAGCGCATCCGGAGACTACATGCCGAAGAGGTCATCGCCGCTTTCTCATCGTTTGCGCCGCATCGGCCGTGGTGTTCTTTTTGCATTTACTCCCTTTGCGCTGATTGCCGGCGGTTTCTACGCCCATATGCTGTGGACAACGAATTTCCATTCCGTCATCGCCGGCGAGGTCTACCGCTCTTCTCAGCCGTCGCCGGCGACCATCGCCGAACTGCAGAAGCAATACGGTATCAAGACCATCATCAACCTGCGCGGCGACAATAGTGGTCGGTCCTGGTACGACCACGAAGTCGCCCAGGCGAAGGAACTCAACATCAATCATATCGATTTCCGCATGTCGTCCGGCCGCGAGTTGACCCAGCAGCAAGCAGCCCAACTCGTCGAGATCATGCGCGATGCGCCGAAGCCTTTGCTGATCCATTGTCAGGCCGGGGCGGATCGAACGGGGCTTGCCTCGGCCCTCTATCTTGCTGCCATCGCCAAAACCGGCGAAGCGGCCGCGGAAAGCCAGATGTCGATCATCTACGGACATCTGCCGCTTTCCTTTACCCACGCCTATGCCATGGACCGTACTTTTGAAAAGCTCGAGCCTTGGCTTGGCCTTTCCAGCTCCTGATCTTTCCTGTTAGATAATCTGTAACATTGAGCAGCTACCGGTTGACGGCCAGCATGTTGCGTTGCGACATTGATTCCATAATTCCAATCACCCGAGGCTTCCGATGGACCGATTCGATCTCATAGTCGTGGGCAGCGGCCCCGCAGGCCGCAGGGGCGCCATTCAGGCCGCCAAGCTCGGCAAGCGCGTGCTGGTCATCGAACAGGGGAAGCGTGTCGGCGGTGTTTCGGTCCATACCGGCACCATTCCGTCGAAGACGCTGCGTGAAACCGCGCTCAATCTCTCCGGCTGGCGCGAGCGCGGCTTCTACGGCCGCGCCTATCGCGTCAAACAGGAGATCAGCGCTGCAGACTTGCGCCGCCGCCTGTTGATTACTCTCGATCATGAAGTCGAAGTGCTGGAGCATCAGTTCGCCCGCAATCGTGTGCAGCACATGCGCGGCAAGGCGAGCTTCGTCGATCCGCAGACCCTGCAGGTCGTCAAGGACGACGGCGAAGTGCTGCATGTGAGCGGCGCCAGCATCCTGCTCGCCGTCGGCACCAAGCCCTTCCGTCCGGACTACATGCCCTTCGACGGCAAGACCGTTCTCGACAGCGACGAGTTGCTGGAGATCGAGGATCTGCCGCGTTCGATGGTCGTCATCGGCGCCGGCGTCATCGGCATCGAATATGCGACGATCTTCAGTGCGCTCGACACGCAGGTGACGCTGATCGATCCGAAATCGACGATGCTCGACTTCATCGACAAGGAAATCGTCGAGGATTTCATCTATCAGCTACGTGACCGCAACATGAAGCTGCTGCTGGGGCAAAAGGCCGAAAAGGTCATCCGGCAGGACGGCAAGGTGGAACTGCTGCTGGATAATGGACGCCATATCGTCACCGATATGGTGCTGTTTGCGGCCGGCCGCATGGGAGCTACCGATACGCTCAATCTGGCCGCCGCCGGGCTCGAGGCGGACAACCGCGGTCGCCTCAGTGTCAATCCGGAAACTTTTGCCACCAGCGTTCCGCATATCTTCGCGGCCGGCGACGTCGTCGGTTTTCCGAGCCTCGCTTCGACCTCGATGGAGCAGGGTCGCATCGCTGCCCGCGTCGCCGTCGGCGCCATCGCCAAGGAGCCGCCGAAATACTTCCCCTACGGCATCTATGCCGTGCCGGAAATCTCCACCTGCGGCCTTTCAGAGGAAGAGGTTAAGGAACGCCATATTCCCTACGAATGCGGCATCGCCCGCTTCCGCGAGACGTCCCGCGGCCACATCATGGGCCTTGATACCGGCCTCTTGAAGATGATCTTCTCGCTGAAGACCCGCCGCCTGCTCGGAGTCCACATCGTCGGCGAAGGCGCGACCGAACTCGTCCATATCGGCCAGGCGGTATTGAACCTCAAAGGCACGGTCGAATATTTCGTCGAAAACACCTTCAATTATCCGACGCTCGCCGAGGCCTACAAAATCGCGGGCCTCGATGCGTGGAACCGCATGGGCGACATAAAGTCGGAGATTTGAGGGACTGCGGGTGGTCCGTCGCCACATCCGCCCTCGTGGTTCGAGACGGCCCTTCGGGCCTCCTCACCATGAGGGCTAATCTTCTGCACGCGAATCAAACTCCGTCAACTACCGCGCTAGCTCCGCCTCATCCTTGTACGTTAAAATGGGTGGCGTGATGGAGGCGCGTAGCCGTAGGCGGAGCCTCCAAGAGCGAGGATGGCCCCTCGATATTCCTCAAACAAAAAACCCCGCCGCGAACGGCAGGGCCTGATTTCATTATGGAAGAGAGCCGAATTATTCGGCGCTGTCTTCAGCAGCCTTCTTCTTCGGAGCGGCCTTCTTCTTTGGAGCAGCAGCTTCTTCGCCTTCGGCGGCAGCTTCTGTTGTTTCAGCCTTGGCAGCAGCCTTCTTCTTCGGTGCAGCCTTCTTGGCAGCCGGCTTGTCTTCCGTTTCGGCTTCGTCGTCAGCCAGCAGCGCTTCCTTGGAAACGGTCTTGTCGGTGACGTCGACTTCGGTCAGCAGGTGGTCAATGACCTTTTCTTCGAAGATCGGGGCGCGCAGGTTGGCGGAAGCGCCGGGCGTGTTGCGGAAGAAGTTCAGGATTTCCTTTTCCTGGCCCGGGAACTGCTGGAGCTGCGCATAGAGAGCGCGCTGCATTTCGTCTTCGCTCACTTCGACGCCGGCCTTTTCGCCGATCTCCGAGAGAACGAGGCCGAGGCGAACGCGGCGCTCGGCGAGCTTGCGATACTCTTCGCGTGCCTTTTCTTCCGTCGTGTCTTCGTCTTCGAAGGTCTTGCCGGATTCATCGAGATCAGTCTGGATCTGGCGCCAGATGCTGGCGAATTCGGCGTCAACCAGCTTCTGTGGGGTGTCGAACTGGTACATTTCGTCGAGCTGGTCGAGGATCTGACGCTTGACCTTCTGGCGGGTGACGGAGCCGTACTGGCTTTCGATCTGGCCCCGGACGATTTCCTTCAGGCGATCAGCGGATTCGATGCCGAGCTTGGAGGCGAGTTCGTCGTTGATTTCGATATCGCCGGGGGCTGCAACTTCCTTCACGTTGATATCGAAGGTGGCTTCCTTGCCAGCAAGGTTCTTGGCAGGGTAATCGGCCGGGAACGTCACGGTGATGGTCTTTTCGTCGCCAGCCTTGAAGCCCACGAGCTGCTCTTCGAAGCCCGGAATGAAGCGGTTGGAGCCGAGGACGAGCTGAGCGTCTTCGTCCTTGCCGCCCTCGAAGGCTTCGCCATCGACCTTGCCGAGGTAATCGATCGTGACGCGGTCGCCGTTGGCGGCCTTGCCCTTCTTCGTCTCGTAGCTGCGGGCGCTTTCGGCGATCTTCAGGATCTGTTCGGTGACTTCGTCCTCGCCGATTTCGGCGACTTCGCGGGTAACCTTGATGCCCTTGACGGACTTCAGTTCGATTGCCGGGATAACTTCATAGGAAAGCGTGAACTCGAAATCGGCCTGAGCGGCGAGGATCTTTTCAGCCTCGTCCTTGTCCTCGGTCATGGCGATTTCCGGCTGGGTCGCCGACTTTTCGCCGCGCTCGGTCAGGATGGCCGGTGGCTGGTCACGAACGATCTCGTTGACGAGGTCGGCCATGATCGACTTGCCGTAGACCTTCTTCAGATGCGCAACCGGCACCTTGCCCGGACGGAAACCGTTGATACGGACCTTGTCCTTGACCTCGGCCAGACGCTCGTTCATGCGAACTTCCATGTCCTTGGCCGGGATGACCACCTTGATTTCGCGCTTCAGCCCTTCAGCGAGCGTTTCGATAACCTGCATTGTCCTACCTTCATTCATGGCGGCCGTGCCCAGACAGCCGTTCGTTTCAATGAGCACGACGCCGGAAAATCCCGAGCGTGGCTTGGATGCAATTCCTTATCATTTTGCCAGAGCGCCGCGCGTTCGAACGAACGCGCAAAAGGTCGCTCACCCTCTCGGAATCTAGGGCATCTTGTCCACTTTCCACTAGAAAGCGGGATGCTCTAGGCAAAATGGCGCGTCCAACAGCGGGTCAGGAGACAGGCCCTTCAGCCTCTCCCGTCCACAAGGCAGCCTTGGTGCGGGTAGAGAGACTTGAACTCCCACGCCTTGCGGCACCAGAACCTAAATCTGGCGTGTCTACCAATTTCACCATACCCGCGTTCCCAAAACCATACGGCAATGCCTGCCCATGAGGCCTTCCGGAGCGCGGCGTCTCTATATCACCCGTTTTAAACCACGCAAAGGAAAAATGACGGTTCGACGACTGTCCTCGGACCTTGTTTGGTTTTCTGCGGAAACCTTGTCAGTAAAGCGGCTCTTCGTAGACGGATTTGCCATCGAGCAGCAGGCTTCTGATATGCGCCTCGCCATCCGCGGAGACGCGGGCTGCAATCGCGACCCGGTCGTGATTGCGTGCATCCTCGATGGTGCGGCCGGCCCCTTCAGGCACATAGTAGCGCTCGATGCCGTATGTGACGGGGATCGTAGCCTGCGGAGACGGCGCGCTATCGCCATAAGAAAAATAGTCGAAAGGCAGGGTTTTGAGAACGACCGTATCCGGTTTCGGTTCCAACGTTCCAAAGGACGATTCGATGATGCCCCAATAGTCGTCATCCTGTTTCTTCAGGCGGACGGATAGAATCTGATTTTTCCGACTGTCCGTCGGCGTGCCGTCGATCAAAGTCGATACCGGCACCCGGGAAATATCGTAGTTCAGTGTCACGTAGTCGCCGCGCAGCAAATCGCGGGGATCGATCGGCGCGGTTTTCAACAGCACTTCGACGCCGTTCCTCAGGCCCCAAGCCCGTTCGCCGACCATATAGCCAAGAACCGCCGTCTGCAGTGCGGCGACAATGATGGCGGCGATCCACATGCGGCGGCGGAAATTCCGCATAATTGTGCCGGCCTCGGCTGTCATTGTCATGCCTGTGCCTCCTGCCTATCGCTCCGGGGACCGTCATGATGGGAAAATCGCCGCTCAAGGCGAATGACCAGCCAGGCGGCGATTGCGACTAGGATGCCGCAGATCAGGAAGAAGCCCGATGTCCCGATGATCGAACCGACAGTCTCGTTCGCGAGATAGAGGATTTCCCAGGCAAAGACGACATAGGCGAGATAGCGCACGGCACCGTTATCGCGGCCACTTAGAGCGATCGCAACGACCGCGCTTGCGAGCGTGACGAAGGCGATCACGATGAGAGGCAGCTTGTTTTCAACCCAGATATTATTCTCTAAAGCCCCACCGCTGATCTCTCCATGGATTGCGACGAGCCCGATGGCAACAATGAGGAAGGCATAGAACGCCGGCGCCGCGCCGGCGGTCCGTGCGATCTGTGTCAGGGGTGAAACCGGCAGGCTGACGGCCAAAAAGGCAATCATGCCGGCTGCTGTCAGTAGGACAGCCGCATGCAGGCTTTCATACTGCGCAAAAATCCATGTCAGCCAGCCGACAAGCATCAGATAGGCTAAATGCCGGGACCCCGGGGCGTCGACGTAGCGAACAAGAGCAATCAGCGCGGCCGCCATGACAGGCGGCGCCCAGGGCATGATGCCGTACCACTGGTCATAATGATCCCAAAGATAAAAGCCGCAAAAACCCCAGGCCAGGAACCCCGCCAGAGCGACCTGCCCGCTCGACCGGAACAATGCGGCGGCAACGCAAGCGACCGCAAACCAGACGATCATCATCGTCAGCTCGTCGCCGGAGAGATTATACATCTGACCGACCAGCGACATGGCGCCGCCGAAACTCATCGTGCCGAGAATCAGCACCGCCGAGCCGAGGATCGAGTGCCCACGCGCGAATGAATAGGCGGCGCCGAGATAAAAGGCCCAGATCAGCACTATAAGCCCGAAAAACCTGATGATCCTTGGAATCGCCTCCCAATTCGACGCGACGAAAAGCAGGATCGCAACACCGACCAACAACGCCGCCATCACGGCAAGCGCACGGCCGAGGCTGAAGCTTGCAGGTCGGCTGTCGTATTCACTGAGAATCGCCGCCGCTGCCGGCGCGTCGACCAGCCCCTTGTCGATCCAGATACTTAGATCACGCTCCAGCCTAGCCCGGTACATAACGCGCCTCCGACAGCAACCCCCTATCCCAGAGTGTCTTACCACATATCGAGGACGTTCGAGCTCGCTCTTTCATGTCTCAAATCAAGCCGAGTTTTCCAGAAAGTCGCACGGCGTTAATGCGAGGTTAAGGCTTCGCTCCCTACACTTACCGTTTGCCGTATCGATGCCGCCCCAAGGTATGCGCAGTCGGCATACCTCCTATGAAATTATTGCGCTGCACAAAAACCAAAAGTCATACTATTTTATAAGCATCGAAGGACGGCGGTGGCGCGTCGCTTCGGCGAAAGCCGGAAAGAGCCTGAGGATGAATTCCTGATACAGAATTCGGAGCCGCATACTCCTCCTCCCAGTGCGGCCCGATGGATTGACGACACTCCTCCTCCCAGTCGTCAATCACCACAAATGACGCCCACCGCATCCTCCTCCCGCGGTGGGCGTTATTTTTTCTTTCAAGGACATTAGTTAGCTCTAATGCGAATCGGTAGACGCAACCGGCTCCGCTTCTTCTGCTGGGCAGTGGAAGAGCGCTGAGAATGCGGCGGCGAGATTTTTCGCGCGCCCAAATGCTGGCAACCCTCCATTCCGCAGACCTCCAGAAATGGTATGAATTGCGATTAACGGCTTGCAGTACTGAGCAATAACCCATGATTTGAGCAGGAACGCACGAGCTCGGCCAACAATCCGACCGAGTGCCCGCCTTCATTCAACGGTCATGTGCACATAAAGCAGCCACTCCTTTAACCAAATCATCATACTGAGTTGCGTCATACGCATAGGTGGCATGAAGCATTCGCGCTTTTACTTCTTGCAGTGCAGCATATATTCGCGCTCAACAGATCAAGGACGGAACCAATCACGGCGCCGGCGAGATCTTAAAACCCTCGAAAGTGATTCAAAATGAACCTGACCCGCTCTTTCAATAATTGGCGCAAGTATCGTCAGACCGTTACCGAACTCGGCCGCATGAGCACCCGCGAACTGCACGACCTCGGTATCGATCGTTCGGACATTCGTCGCGTAGCTCGCGAAGCCACCGGCCTCTAATTACCGGATTGGCTTCGCTAAATAGCGACAGCCTTCACAACGCCCGTTGCGGACAACCGCGGCGGGCGTTCTTTTTTGGCAATGTTCTTTTAGCGTTGTCTGCGCCTGCAGCACCGACTGAACGGCTTCAAGCCATTCGCCTTGGACATGCCAGATAAATTTTGGGCATTGATGGCTTTTTGGGCGTCATATTGCACAAATGCATAGCAGACGCATTTTATTTGCACTGCAAAATATTCGTCCTCGCACCTATATAGAAGCTAAGCGCTGAGGCGGCAATCGTGCCGCTCGCAACCTGAATGACTGAGGACAGAACAATGAACCCGATTCGCATCGCCAAGAACTGGATCAGCTATCGCCGCACCCTGAATGAGCTCGGCAACCTTTCCAGCCAGACCCTGTCGGATATCGGCGTTAGCCGCTACGAAATCCGCAATATCGCTTCCCGCTCTTTCCGTTAATTGCAACGGCCGTTGACCGCAACGGACAGAGCAGACTGCTTCAAGACGGCGCCCTACGGCGCCGTTCAGACCGCTGACAAACCCGTCGATATTTTCGGCGGGTTTTGTTTTTGGAGGGTTGGTTGTTTCAAGTTTGGTTGTGAGGCAGGGCGAAGTTTGTAGCCTTGGCCTTCATGTCATGGCTGGTTTGGGTGCTTTGGTGAGCGCCATGGTGATCTTCTTGATGTTTTGGGCGGCGGCGGCAAGCAGGCATTGGCAGGCGACGCGGGTGAGACTTCGGAAGCGGGCATAGCGATGGCCGTGAAGCTGCTTGG